>JAIEQO010000895.1 GCA_019747655.1 Gemmataceae bacterium
TGCTGCTTGGCCTCGAACTTGACGATCTCGGCGATCTTCTTCTCTTCGACCGGCGGGAGCTTGACGAACCGGGCCAGCCCGGACTGGCCGGCGATCCCGATCGCCACCTCGTCGTACCCGATCTGGTTGCGGGAGAGGAACTTCTCGAGGGCCTCCCGGATCAGCACGTCCGGGTCGGCGTCCGGCTGGGAGAGGATTTTCGGGTGCTCGACGTAGTCGAACGCGGTGGCGGTCGGCTGGCCGTCGACCACCTCCAGCCGCAGGGCCTTGAGGGCGCACTGGCCGATGTCGATGCCCCAGACGCCGGTGGGGGGTGGCATGGTCGGTCGTCTCCGGGTACGGCGGGCTGCCGGCGGGCTTACGGGTACAAGGGTACGCTACTTCAACGGGGGTGGGAAGCCCCTCGTTGGCGGGCGGTGCGGCGGGCGTTGAAATGAGCGCCGGCCGGGAGTCCCGGGCGGTTAGAGCGAGCCGGGCCGGGCCCCGATTCATTCAGCCTACCACCCGGCCGCGGCCGGTGTCAACGATCGCAACGGCCGTGCGGGGGAAATGTTGGCGCCGGGGCTGCCGGTCGGGTCAGTTCGACTCCGGCCGGTCGGCCAGGTCGCCGACGAAGTGCTCCACGCCCTCGTGGTCGAAGATGATGGGTATCCCGCCCGGGCCGGCGAACAACGCCACCCCGTCGCGGTGGGCTAGGGCCCCGGGGTGGTCGACCTCGAACGGCCGGCCGCTATTCAGCACCACCGTGAACGGGCGGAAGGGCGTCCGGGTGCGGAACAACTCGAGGGTGTTGTCGAAGTTCTCGGGCGTCATCGCTCGGCTCCACGGGGGCGGGACACCGCCATCATACCACCCGCCACCTTCACACACCCGGCCGCGGGCGGCTCTGCTCACGACCCACGCACGATGGCTTCGATCTCGTCGATGAACGACTCCAGCGGGTAGCCGCCGGTCTCCTGCATCTCGCGGAGGTCTTTCATGTACGCTTCCAGGTCGAACGTCTGCCGGGCGTAGGCCAGCAGGTCGGGATGGACCGGGTAGATGACGAAGCCCGGGGTCGGGTCGGAGGGGGTCGGGTCGGTCGGCTCCGGTGGCATGAGCGTGCTCCTGATGAGGCCGCGGCCGCGGGGCGGACCTCCCACCCCAGCGTACCGGGGGCCGGGGAAGGCCGTCAAGCCGCGGGGCGAGGGACGCGAGTCCCGCCGGTTCACTTCGCCCGCCGGTACTCGACGACCAGGAGACCGCTCCCGGGTGGGGCCCGGAACTCGGTCGGCTCCTCCCTGGCCTTGTCCGGGTCGACCACCAGCAGCAGGGTGAGCTTGTCGCCGTCGGGTTTGAGCAGCCCGCCGGTGGCGTACTTGAAGCCGTCGGCCAGCACGTCGTCGCCCGGGCCAAACAGGCCCAGCCGGTAGTGTTCCCGCTCGTCCCGGAGGTGGACTGCCCACTCGGCCGTCCCCGCGGACGCGGTGTACCGGACCCGGCCGTCCTTGAACTCGATGGCCGCCGTCCCGGGGGCGTACCGGCCCCGCCGCCCGTCCTGCTCCCACCCCGCCCCCTCCCACTTCCCCGCCAGCGTCGGCCAGACGGTGTCCTTGACCGGCCGCAGGTACAGGGTGTCGGTCCCGTAGTCGATGACGGCCGAGCCGTTCAGGAGGTCCGGGTGGCCGAGCAGCCCGTCGAACGGCGGCCGGCCGGCGGCCGTCTTCTGCTGGTTGTGTGTGGACAGGTCGAGGCCCACGGCCGTCACCGACGCCCAGGCCGACCGGGTGTCGTACCCGCCGAGCCGGAGGCCGCGGAGGGGGTACACGTCGCCGGCCATCTCCCCCACGCCGAACAGGAACGCCGGCACCTTCCCCTGTGGGCGGACCCCGGGCCGCACCCGCCGGGGGTCGACCACCGACGCCATCGCCCCGGTGTCGACGAGCAGCCGCAGCCGGGCCGGGCCGAGGTCGGCGGCGAGCGTCCGGTCGCCGTCCGCCTCGCGGGTCAGCCGGACGGCCGTGTACCCGTCCTTCGCCATCAGCTCGCGGAGCGGGTCGGCCGGCGGCTTGAGGGTGCCGGGGTCGGCGTGCCTCAGCTCCAGCAGGGCGAAGCCGCTCCCCTTCGGGGCGGCGAATTGTTCGGGATAGCATTTGATCTTGTCGAGATCGAAGAACAGGCAGGCGGTCATCTTGCCGCCGTCGAGCTTGACCAGCCCGCCGGCCCGGTAGTGCCGGATGAACTCCCCCTCCCGGCCCGGCTCGAACAGCATCAGCATGGCTTGGCCGTCGTCCGCCGGGCAGAAATGGACGGCGAACTCCCGGGCCTTGCCGGCGTCGGTGATCGTCAGCCGGTGGTCGGCGAACCGGAGGGTCGGCGGGGCCTTCGGGTCGAGTTCGCGGGCCTGCTCGTCCTCCTGCCAACGGGTGACGGTCCAGGTGCCGGCCAGCCGCGGCCACGCGGTCCGCAGCATCGGGCGGAGGTACAGGGTCCTGGCCGGGTAGTCGATGACGGCGGCGAACGGGTCGAACGTGCTCGTGCCGAGGGCGCCCGTCAGCCCGCCGCTGAAGCCGGAGAGGTCGGTCAGCACGACCTTGCCGACGTTCGCGTCCCGGCGGGTGTCGTACCCGCCGATGGTCATCCCCTGGATGTCCCCCGGCCGGGCGGTCAGCGCCCCGGCCCGGACCGGCTCGCCCACGTCCTCCACCCCGGCCCGCTTCTCGAACCTGTTGTCGAGCGCGGTGTAGTCCATCCCGGTGTCGATCAGGAACCGCCCCTTCACCTCCCCGATCCGGCACTCGACCACGAACCGACTCTCCTCGGCGATGAGCGGGACGGCGACGTACCCGGCCTTAAGCAGTGCAGCCCGGCGGGCGTCGTCGGGCTTGGCGGCCGGCTTGTCCTCGGCCCGGACCGCCGGGCCGATGAGGACGGCGGCGAAGACGGCGACGAACCTGCGGCGGACGGGGGGCGTCACCGCGGATCTCCGCGAGTGGGGAAAGGTGGTGTGATCGCTGCAACGATCCCGCCAGCAGTTGACGTGCCAGCGGGGGCGGTCTGCCCGATTGATAGGAGATGCCGTCGGACGGGAGCAAGTGGCGCGGGCCGGTCGACCCGTTCGGGAACGGGCAACCGGCCGGCCCAGGTCGCCGGCCCACCAGCCGGGCCGTTCAACGGCCCGGGCGGGTTCCCGGACTCAAACCACCGCCACCGGCCCGTGGTCGTCGCAGTGGTCGCCGTGCGGGTGGTGGAGGTGGCCGCCGACCAGGTAGTCGGTGTGGTCCCCGTGGGGGACGGCCTCGTGCCCGCAGCCGGCCCCGTGGACGTGGCCCTTCGGGTGGGCCCCGCAGTCGTGGGTCGGGGTGCAGGCGGCCGGGTTGGCCCCGCCGACGGCCAGGGTGTGCTCGGTCACGGTCCCGCCGGCGTCGGCGTGGTGCAGGTGGCCGTCGTGCAGGTAGTCGGTGTGGCCGTCGTGCCGGACGGCGGTGTGGCCGCAGTTCGGGCCGTGCTGGTGGGTGTGGTTGGCGTGGGTATGGCTCACGACTCGTCCTCCGTCAGGGGTTGTGGGGTCGACACTTCCAGCTCGCCGGCGTGGGCTAGGGCGTCCGCCACCAGGCTCCGGACGTGGGCGTCCGCCAGCCCGTAGTAGACGTGCGACTTGTCCCGCCGGCGGGTGACCAGCCCCTCGGTCCGCAGGATGCGGAGCCGTTGGGACACGGTCGGGAACTTTTCCCCCGACGCTTCAACCAATTCCGTCACGCAAGCCTCGCCGGCGAGCAGAAGGTGGAGGAGGCGGAGCCGGGGGGCATCGCCGAGGGCGCGGAAGAGGCGGGCCGCCCGGTCTACGGCGCGGCCGTCGGGGGCCGGCCGCTGGACCGGGGGGTGATCACCGCACTCGTGGCCGTTCTGCGACTTCATCATTTCGTGAAATGGTATCATCGACGGCGGCGGAAGTCAACACGGTGTGAACGACGAAAGCCCGCCGATAGTTATCGGCGGGCTTGGCGGGTGATTCCCGGGTGTTCCCGGACTCACGTTACAACAAGAACCGCCCCGCCTCGGCCAGGGCCTGCTCGTCCGCCATGACATCCCCCGGCCGGTTGCCCGAGCCGAACAGGACGCCGGCCCACCGCATGTGCAGGTATTCGGCGCTCAGCCGGAGCGTCCCGACGTAGGGGTCGGCGGTGGACCGGTCGTCGTCGCTGAGGGCGCAGACGGCCCACAGCGCCTTGCCGGCCATCCGCCGCTTGAAGTCGAGCCCCGGCACCCGCATCCACGCCGACCAGTAGTCGAGGTAGAGCTTGGCCGATGCCGGCAGGCCGTACCAGTACAGCGGGGCGGCCATGACGAGGTCGGTGGCCGCGAGGGTGGCGTCGGCCAGGACCTTCTCGTGCCCGGCCGGGTCGGGGTACGGCTCGGGGCCGTGGCGGAGGTCGCGGAACGGGGCCAGCGGCAGGTCGGATAGACGGAGCCAGGTCCGGGCGACATCCGGCGGCAGGGCGGCCGCAGCCCGCCGGGCGAGCTGCTCGGTGTTGCCGTCCACCCGGCCGCTGGCCAGCAGGAACAGGAAATGGCGGGGCATGGACGACATCGGAGACCCCACCCCCTAACCCCCTCCCCCACAGGGAGAGGGGGAACAAAGCCAGCATACTTCTTACTTCCGGTCCCCCCTCCCCCCGCGGGGGAGGGGGTTAGGGGGTGGGGTCTCCTCTACTACCCGGCCGGCTGGTAGTAGCTGAAGAACCCGATCATCATCTCCTCCCAGGTCTGGTCGCCCCACCGGACCTTGGCCTCCGGGTCCGGGTTGGCCGGGTTGCCGGTCGAGTTGTCGAACCACGCCGTACACTCCAGCTTGCTCCCGGCCGGGACCGCCCGCGGCTCGCTCAGGTGATACCCCACCTGCCAGTTGAAGTCGTACTTGGGCACGTTCAGGACGGTCTCTCGCTTCCCGTCCGGGGTGACGAGGTCGTACTTGAACGCCTTGCCCCGCAGGTGCATGTGGGGGTACAGCGAGGTCAGGGTGGCGGCCTTGTCGAACGTGTACGCGGCCTTCACCTCGTGGGCCGGGTCGCCCGGCGGGATGACGAACCGGCCCTCCATCGCCGCGTCCCCCTTGGCCTCGAACTTCGGCGGCCCCTTCGCCTTGATGATGCCGACCATCGACTGGTCCTTGCCCGGGGTCCCGTTCGGGGTGTAGTGCATCTCGAACATCAGCCGGGTGCCCTTGACGATCTTGGTGGCGAACCCGTCGGGCATGACCGTCGGTTGGTCCCCGGGGACGTAGGTGCCGAGCATGTACTGGGCGAACTCGGCCTCCTTCGTCAGCTTCGCCCCGGGCGGGAAGGCGTACACGATGATGTGGTGGACGACCGCCCGGTACTCCGGCCGGACCTCGACCGCCTGGACCCAGGTGTCCTCCTTGAACGGCTCGCCGCTGCGGATGTGCTGGTACGGCATCCCGCCCAGCCCGAACAGGTACTGCCCCGGCACGTCGACCGGGTGTTCCATCTTGATGACCAGGTCCGGCTCCTTCGGCAGCCGCCAGCCGGCGACCCACTTCGGGGCCGGCGGGGCGTCCTTCGGGTCGCCCTCCGGGCAGCCGGCGTCGACCCAGGCCAGGACGGTCTTCTTCTGCTCGTCGGAGAGCCGGCGGTCGTTGAGGAAGTGCCCGCGGGGGGCGTCGGCGTGCCACGGCGGCATCACCCCGTCCGCGACCACCTCGCGGATCATGTCGGCCCACCCCTTCGCCTGCTTGTAGCCGGTCAGGGCGAACGGCCCGGCCTCGCCCGGCCGGTGGCACTCCTGGCACTTGCTCTGGAAGATGGCAGCCACGTCCTTGTGGTACGTCACGGCCGACGCCTTCACCTCCCGGTCCCGGGTCAGCTTGCAGCCGGCCGCCGGGACGTGGGCGACCGTCACCTCCCGGCCGTCCAGGATGGCGTCGACGGCGTTGCCGACCTCGCGGGTGGTGGCCTTGGCCCGGTGGACGCCGGGGGCGTACTGGTCGTCGACTCGGCCGGCGTACCGGACGGCCCGGCCGGCGTCGAGGACGAACGCCGTCGGCACCCGGTCCACCGCGAACTGGTCGGCCAGCTTGGTGCCGTCGTCCTTGAGGACCGGGAACGGCAGGCCGGTGTCCTTGGCGTGCTTGGCGATCTCGGCCGGGGTGTCGAGGTCGCCGCTGAAGACGCCGACGAAGGCCACCCCCTCGGGGGCGTACCGCTCGTGCAGCTTGGCCAGCTTGCGGGCGTAGGCGGTACTGACCGGGCAGCCGGTGTTCAGAAAGACGACGACGGTGGCCTTGGCCCCGCGGGCTCCCTCGGCCAGCGTCCACGGCTTGCCGGACGCGGCGTCGGTCCGGGTGAAGTCGGCGACCTTCCGGCCGACCGGGGCCGGCGGCTCGGGGTCGGCCCCCGGGGTCATCAACGCGAGCGTCAACAGGGCGGAATTCACGGTCGTCCTCCTCGGGCGGTCAGGTTCAGACCAGAGCAGCCACGGATGGACACGGATGAAGCACGGATCAGAATCGAACAACAGTGTTTGCTGATCCGTGCTTCATCCGTGTCCATCCGTGGCCGGTTTTTTCTCCGGCTGTAGGAAGCGGTCAACCAGGGTCCGGATGGTGTCCAGGAAACCGGCCGCGTCGATCGTCGGGTCGATGAACTTCCGCCACGCCAGCCCGTCGATCAGGGCGATCAGGGTGCGGGCCGTCTGGGCCGGGTCGAGGGCCGGGTCGACCCGCCCGGCCGCCTGCCCCCGGCGGAGTAGCTCGACCAGCTCGGCCACCGCCTCGGCGTCGGCTTGGCGTACCTGGGCGGCGACCCGCGGGTTTCGGACGGCCTCGGCCGTACACTCGAAGTGCAGCGGCCCGGCGGTGGGGCGGTCGAGGTCCCGCAACACCTCATCCGCCATCCGGGCAAGGGCGGCCAACACGTCGGCTTCTTCGCGGGCGGCGGCAAACCATTGGCCGGTCTGCTCCCGGCTAGCGTCGATCAGGGCGGCGATCAGGTCGTCCTTCGAGCGGAAGTAGCGGTAGACGGTGCCCGGGCTGAGGTCGGCCGTGGTGCAGATTTCCTGCATCGAGGCCCCGTGGAACCCGGACCGGGCGAAGCAGACCTCGGCGGCCGCCAGGATTTGCCGGCGGCGGTCGTCGGCGGGGTTCGTTGCCGCAGCCGCGGACATTGAGGCCACCCTGGGTGGGCGAATGAACGTTCATTCGCAATCTAACAGCCTCCCATTCGGTGTCAACGGCGAAATCCGCAGACGAGGAACAATTCGTCCGGGTTTGATGAGTCGAGCCCGCGGCCTCACGGGTACTGACGCCGGCCGGGCCGGCCGGTTACACTCGGGTGAGAGTGAGGGGGGATGCGATGAAACCGCCGGAGTTCCCCGAGTTGTTCGTCGAGGACGGCATCGAGCGGTACTACCTCCGTGGCGAGCTACGGGAACGACCACACCGGTTCAGGACGCCCGCCGAGGGGGTATTGATGGCCCGACTCGCGGCCCGACTCGGTGCCTGGTCCGCCGGAGGCGGCGAGGTGTTATGTGACATGGGTTTCCGGTTGAGGAATGACCCGCCAACGGCCGTCGGCATCCCGATCAGCTACATCTACCCGGCGACGGCCGACGAACCCGAGCCGGACGAGGTCTGGTGGGTTGCCGAGCCGCCCCGGTTGGCCGTGGAGGTGGTGCGATTCGACGAGCCGCAGGGGAGGCTCGGTGAACGAATCGACGAGTACCTGGCCTGCGGCGTGCCGTGCGTCTGGGCCGCCGACCCGCTCGCCCGGTCGGTTACGGTCTACCGCCCCGGTGCCGATCCGGAACTCGTGCGGTGGCGGAACCCCGTCACCGCCGGTCCGCAGATGTCCGGCTTCTCCTGCACGGTGGCGGAGTTCTTCCGGTAGCCCTCCCGTACAATTCCGACATGTGGCCGAACCGGGACGAGACCGACCGCCTGCTCGACGACGCCCGGCAGGGGCGGCCCGGGGCCGTCGACCACCTGCTCGGCGAATTCCGCGAGCCGCTGCGGCGGGTGGTGGGGATGCGGCTCGACCCGGCCGTGGCCCGCCGGGTCGATGCGTCCGACATCGTCCAGGACGTGCTGATCGAGGCCAACCAGCGGCTGGCCGACTACCTCAAGCAGCCGGACATGCCGTTCCACCTGTGGCTGCGGCACCTGGCCCAGGACCGGATCATCGACACCCACCGGCGGCACCGGCTGGCCCAGCGGCGGAGCGTCGACCGGGAGCAGCCGATCGCCCGCCCGGCCTGGGCCGACGAGTCGAGCGCGTCGCTGGTCGCCCACCTGATCGACACCGAGCGGACGCCGACCTCCGAGGCCATCCGGCACGAGCTACAACGCCGGCTGTCCGACGCCATCGACCAGCTCTCCGACGACGACCGCGAGATCGTGCTGATGCGGCACCACGAGGCGCTGTCGAACCAGGAGGTAGCGAAGGCCCTCGGGCTGACCGAGGCGGCCGCCTCGATGCGCTACCTCCGGGCCCTCCGCCGGCTACGGGTGGTGCTGGTCCCGGACGGCGAGGCGCAGGCCGACGAACTGTAGGGTGGGACGAGTCCGCGAAGTCCCACCACCGGCGGCCGGAACGAGCCGCACGATCGACGCCGAAGAAGACACGATCCAGGCCGAAGGAAATTTGTCCGAATCGTGCTCTGTTCTGCGTCGATCGTGCGGCTCCCTCCGGTGGGACTTCGCGGACTCGTCCCACCCCACGAGAGCCTTTTCGTGCTCGTCTACGAATCGACCGACGGACTGCTCGCCGAGCCGGCCCCCCGGCGGTACTTGCACACCGTCCTGCTCACCGCCATCCGGGACAAGGCCGAGCGGCTGGAGGTCCGGTTCGGCGAGGGCGAGGGGATGCTCTACTACCGGGTCGCCGGCCGGGACTGGGAACTCGTCCCGCCGCCCGAAGAGGTCTACCCCGTCCTCAAGCAGACGGTCCGCGAGGTGGCCCGGCTGGTCCGCCCGGAGCGGCCGGACACCACGGTCCACTTCGGCGTCCCGGACGCGCACTTCGAGCCGCTGGAGGCCGGCTGGCTGACGTACCAGCTCGGGGCGTACTGGGTGGACATCGTCGTCCGGATCGACCCGCGGGAGCCGTTCGGGTTCATCCAGCTCGACATCGACGGGGCCGACGACTTCGCCGACGTGGCCGGCGAGGCCCTGGCCGAGTACGCGGCGGCGCTGAGCCAAGAGGACCCCACCCCCTAACCCCCTCCCCCGCGGGGGGAGGGGGGATCGAACCGGGGGTTCGTTGTCTGGTCCCCCCTCCCCCCGCGGGGGAGGGGGTTAGGGGGTGGGGTCTGGCTTCCACAACCGCCGCCGACCGCGACGACCGCCTGGCCGGGCTGATCGACCGGCTGGCCGCCGACCAGCGGGCCGGCCGCGTCCCCGATGTCGATGCGGCGGCCGCGTCCGACCCCGACCTCGGGCCGGAGTTGCGGGAGCTGTGGGCCGTCGCCCAGCTCGCCGGGCTGGCCCGGGAGCCCGGGTTCGCCCCCCCGCCGACCGGCCGGGCCATGCAGGCCCACTCCCGCCCCGTCCCGCCCCGCCCCGCCCCGCCGGCCCCGCCCCGGGAGTTCGGCGACTTCCTCATCCTGGACGAGGTCGGCCACGGCGGGATGGGGGTCGTCTACCAGGCCCGGCAGCGGTCGCTCGACCGGGTGGTGGCCCTGAAGATGATCCGGGAGGGGTCGCTGGCCACGGCCGACGACCGGGCCCGGTTCAAGGCCGAGGCCGAGGCCGCCGCCCGGCTCAAGCACCCGAACATCGTGACCGTGTACGAGGTCGGGGCGGTCGGCGGGCGGGCGTACATCTGCATGGAGTTCGTCGGCGGCCGGACGCTGGCCCAGCGGGTCGCCGACGGCCCGCTCCCGCCCCGGGAGGCGGCCCGGCTGGCGGCCGTCATCGCCCGGGCCGTCGAGCACGCCCACCGGCACGGCATCCTGCACCGAGACCTCAAGCCGTCGAACATCCTGCTGTCGGAAGTCGTCAAGTCGTCAAGTCGTCAAGTCGTCAAGTCGGCCGACGGAGCCGGACCGTCCGGACGTGATGACTTGCGACTTGATGACTTGACGACGCCCAAAGTCACAGACTTTGGGCTGGCCAAGAAGCTCGACAACACCGCCACCCTGACCAGCACCGGGGCGGTGGTCGGGACGCCGAGCTACATGGCCCCGGAGCAGGCCGGCGGGCGGAAGGACCTGACCCCGGCGGCGGACGTGTACTCGCTCGGGGCCATCCTCTACGAACTGCTCACCGGCCGGCCGCCGTTCCAGGCCGCGAACCCGGTCGATACGCTCCTGCTGGTACTCGAACAGGAGCCGGTCCGGCCCCGCGACCTGAACCCGACCGTCCCCCGGGACCTCGAACTGATCTGCCTGAAGTGCCTGCAAAAGCCGGTGGACTTGCGGTACGCCACGGCCGCCGGGCTGGCCGCCGACCTGGAGGCGTTCGCGGCCGGCGAGCCGGTGTCGGCCCAGCCGAGCGGGCTACGGTTCCTCCTGGCCCGGCTGTTCCGCGAGACGCACCACGCCGACATCCTGGAGAACTGGGGCAAGCTGTGGATGCTCCACAGCGCGTTCATCTTCGCCCTGTGCTTCATCACCCAGGTGATGAGCTGGGAGAAGGTGACGAGCCACTGGGCGTACCTGGCCGTCTGGGCGGTCGGGCTGGTGACGTGGGGCAGCATCCTGTGGAAGCTCCGCCGGCGGGCCGGGCCGGTGCTGTTCGTCGAACGCCAGATCGCCCACGCCTGGGCGGCCGGGGTGCTGGCCAGCATCGCCATGTTCGTGATCGAGGTGTTGGCCGGGCTGCCGGCCCTGGAGCTGTCGCCGGCCATCGCCGTCGCGGCCGGGATGGTGATGGTGTTCAAGGCCGGCATCCTGTCCGGGCAGTTCTACGGCTGGGCGATGCTGAACTTCGGGGTGGCGTTCGGGATGGCCGTGCTGCCGGAGGTCGCCCACCTGATGTTCGGGGTGGCGTCGGCGGTGTCGTTCTTCGTGCCGGGCTTGAAATACTACCGCCAGCGACGGCGGGCGACCGCGGCCCGGCTGGCCGACGCCGGGTGACGCATGACCGAAGCCGAGTGGTGGGCGAGTGCCGACCCGGACGTGATGCTCGCCGCCATCCTGGGGCCGAGTCGCCGGAAGCTCCGGCTGTTTGCCGCCGCCTGTTGCCGCCGGGTCGGGAGTTGCGCCGTCGGCCGTCGACTCGGGCTTGACCACGCCGAATACTACATCGACGCGCTGGAACGCGAGGCCGACGGGTTGCTCAGCCCGGCCGAGTGGGATGGAGCCGTCGAGCGGGTCCTACTCGACCGGCATGAAATCACCAACCACACGTTGGATCTCCTGGATGCCGACTTCTGCACCTTCCTCACCGCAATCGACAACGACCCGCCCGATGCGGCTCGCTGGACGGCGGTGAACGCGAACATCGTTATGTCCGGTCTGGGTGGCCGTCCGGAGCCCAACGCGGTGGCGGGAACCGCCGAAGCGGTTCTCCAAGCTGGGATGCTCCGGTGCATCTTCGGGAACCCGTTCCGGCCGGTGGCGGTCGACCCGGACTGGCGGACGCCGGCCGTCGTCGAGCTGGCCCGCGGCATCTACGCCGACCGCGCCTTCGACCGGCTGCCGATCCTGGCCGACGCCCTCGACGACGCCGGCTGCACCCACCCCGCCCTCATCGGCCACCTCCGCGACCCGGCCCTCACCCACGTCCGCGGCTGCTGGGCGGTGGACCTGTTGCTCGGGCTTTCGTAGGGCCGGCTGTGCCGGCCATCGTGGGCGAGGCCGGCACAGCCGGCCCTACAGGACGGAGCCTTCTTATGGACCGACGCACGTTCCTCGCCGTCGGGATCACCGCATCAGGGGGCTTACGCCCCCCGCTCGCCCGGGCCGACGAACGCAAGCCCACCCGCTTCCCGATCGCCTGCATGACGCTGCCGTACTCGGCGTTCCCGCTCGGCCGTTCGCTGGAGGGCATCAAGGCCGCCGGCTACAAGTTCGTCGCCTGGGGCGTCACCCACCGCGAGAACGGGAAGGACGTGCCGGTCGTCGCCCCGGACGCCCCGCCGGCCACGGCGAAAGAGCTGGCTGCCCGCTGCCGCGACATGGGGCTTGAGCCGGTGATGATGTTCAGCACCGTCTACCCCGAAGCGAAGGACGGCTTCGACGTGCTCAAGCAGCGGCTCCTGCAAGCCGGGGCGGCCGGCGTCCCGCAGGTCCTCACCTTCGGCCACACCAAGGGCGGCAACAAGGCCCTCTGGCTCGACCGGCTGAAGAAGCTCGGCCCGATAGCGGCGGACAGCAACGTCACGCTCGTGGTCAAGCAGCACGGCGGGGAGACCGGCACCGGCGAGGCCTGCGCCGCCATCACCCGCGAGGTGAACCACCCGAACATCAAGGTGAACTACGACGCCGGGAATGTGCTGGACTACCTCGACAAGGACCCCATCCCGGACATCAAGACCTGTGCCGACGAGGTGCGGAGCTTCTGCATCAAGGACCACCGCAACTGGCCGAAGGACGAGGACTGCGGCCCCGGCTTCGGCGAGATCGACCACTACAAGCTGTTGCACCCGGTCGCCTTCACCGGCCGGACGATGCCGCTGGCCTGCGAGAATATCTTCGCCCCGCTCGTCCCCCGGCCGACGAAGCCGGAGGACGTGGACGCCCTGGCCAGACGCGCCCGGGAGTTCCTGGAGGTCGTCACCGCCGGGCTGCAACGGGCCGACCGGTGAGCCCGCGGCCGCCGTCACGGGGCCCGCTCGGCGATGCCGAGGACGGGGGTGGCGATGGGAACCTGGGATGCCGGGAACCAGTGCTCCACGACGTACCGGTTGCCAACCGGGGTCCACCGCTCGATCCGGTCGTCGTGGGACCGGAAGACGACCGCCCCACCCCTGGCCTCGGCCACGCCGTGCGCCCGCCGCTCCGGCTGCTCGACGTTGAACTCCCCGCCGTTGCCGATGTGGTAGCCCTCTTTCACCCCGTTGGCGAACTCGACCTTCCACTTGCCGACCGGGAGGCCGGCCGCCGGCGGCCCGGCCTCCCGGGCCGCCGGCCGGGGCGGGTCCCCGCGGGTGGTCTGGGCGACGACCACGATCACACCGAGTAACGCGACGGGCAACAGCCGAATCATGGCATCTCCAACGTGTGGGTGAAGGCGGGCGAAGGCGGCCGGCAAAGATTACCGGCCTACGGCCGGCCGGGTAGCAGCCCCTGCCCTTGCCGAGCGGCCGGGCGGATGCGACAGGCCCCGTCGCACGACGGGCAGAACAGCAGCCCGTCGCCGAACCCGAGTTCCGGGTTCTTCGGCGCCATCCGCAGGGCCCCCACCCCGGCCTCGACCCCGGCCCGCACGTCGCCGGTCAGACCGTGCCGCTCGTACCCCCGGCCGGCGTACCGGTCGATCAGCTCCCGCAGGGCCGCCCGCCGGGACGC
>JAIEQO010000717.1 GCA_019747655.1 Gemmataceae bacterium
GGCCGGCCCTGTTCGGCGTCCCGCTGACCGACCCGCCCCCGCCGCCGGACGCCGCGACGGCCGCCGTCCGACGCACCCTGTACGGCCCCGACTCGCCGTGCGAGGTGCCGGACGAGCCGATCGTCGAGACCGAGCTGTTCTTCACGTTCGACGCCACCGAGGAGCTGTGGAAGCTCCAGGCCGAGCTGGACCGGTGGATCATCCGCGCGCCCGACGCCCCGGCCTACGCCACCGTCCTGATCGACCGGCCGGCGCCGACCGACGCCCGGGTCTTCCGCCGGGGCAACCCGGCCGCCCCCGGGGCCGGGGTCCCGCGGCGGTTCCTCCAGGTCCTCAGCGGCCCGGACCGCAAGCCGTTCGCCACCGGCAGCGGCCGGCTGGAACTGGCGAAGGCGATCACCGACCCGGCCAACCCGCTGACGGCCCGGGTGATGGTCAACCGGGTGTGGATGCACCACTTCGGGCAGGGGCTGGTCCGCACCCCGAGCGACTTCGGCACCCGGGCCGAGCCGCCCACCCACCCGGAGCTGCTCGACTGGCTGACGGCCCGGTTCGTGGCCGACGGCTGGAGCCTGAAGAAGCTGCACAAGCTGATGATGATGTCGGCGACGTACCGCCAATCCTCGGCATTGCGGAATATGGATTTCGGAGTGCGGAATGAAGAGGACGATTCCCGGGACCGCGGCCGTCCCGGCCGCTCTTCAACCACCGAAGAGCGGCCGGGACGGCCGCGGTCCCAGGAGCCGGCCGGTTCTCCCACACAGTCCGGAGACCGGTCCTCCGACCCGCAATCCGCAATCCGCAATCCGCAATCGACCGATCCGGGCAACCGGCTCCTGTGGCGGATGAACGCCCGCCGGCTGTCGTTCGAGGAGGTGCGGGACTCGTTGTTCGCCGTCACCGGGGACCTCGACCCGAAGGCCGGTGGCAAGCCGTTCGACCTGTTCGCCCGCCCCTACGTCCCGCGGCGGACGCTGTACGGGCTGGTCGACCGGCAGTTCCCGCCGGACCTGCTGCGGGTCTTCGACGTGGCCAACCCGGACCTCCACGTCCCGCAGCGGAGCGAGACGACGGTCCCCCAACAGGCCCTTTTCTTCCTCAACCACCCGCTCGCCCTCGACCGGGCGAAGGCCCTGGCCACGCACCAGGCGGTGAGGGCGGCGGACTCCCCCGAGGCGAAGGTCCGGCAGCTCTACCGGCTCGCCTACCAGCGGGAGCCGACGCCGGAGCAGACCCGGGCCGCGGTCGGGCTGGTCCGGGCCGTCGAGACCGAGGCCGCGCCCGCCACGACGACCGGCCCGTCGGCATGGAGCTACGGCGTGTCCGCGTTCGACCCCGCTGCCGGGACGGTATCGGACTTCCGGCCGCTGCCGCACTTCACCGGCGACGCCTGGCGGGGTGGCCCGGCCTACCCCGACCCGACGTTCGGCTGGGCCCAACTGACCGCTGCCGGCGGCCACCCCGGGAACGACCTCGGCCACGCCGTCGTCCGCCGCTGGACCGCCCCCGCCGACCTGACCGTCCGCGTCCGCTCGACCCTGGTCCACGAGGAGAGCGTCGGGGAGGGGGTGCGGGCGTCGGTCGTCAGCAGCCGGCACGGGGTGCTGCACTCGGCCGTGGCCCACCACGGACGCGCCCGGCTCGACATCGAGGCCGTCACGCTCCGGGCCGGCGACACCCTCGACTTCGTCGCCGACATCCGCGGCACCCTGAACACCGACCAGCACCTCTGGGCCCCGACGATCACCGACATCGGGACGGGCAAAACGTGGGACGCGACGGCCGAGTTCGCCGGCCCGGCCCCGCCCCGGCTCGGGCCCTGGGAGTCGCTCGCCCAGGTGCTGCTGATGAGCAACGAGTTCGGCTTCGCGGACTGAGCGGGAGCGTGTGATGATCCTGTCGCGGCGGGAACTGTTGCAGCGGTCCGGGCTCGGGCTCGGGGCCCTCGGGCTGGCAGGGGTGCTCGGCGACGCCGGGCTCGCGGCCGAGTCGCCGCTCGCCCCGAAGGCCCCGCACTTCCCCGGCAAGGCCAAGCGGGTCATCCACTTCTTCCTCAACGGCGGCCCGTCGCAGGTCGACACCTTCGACCCCAAGCCGGCCCTGGAGAAGTACGCGGGCAAGCCGCTCCCGAACACGCTCCGGACCGAGCGGAAGACCGGCGGGGCCCTGCCGTCGGCGTTCAAGTTCAAGAAGTACGGCCAGTCCGGGCTCGAAATCAGCGAGCTGTTCGAGAAGACCGCCGCCCACGCCGACGACCTCGCCGTCATCCGCTCGATGAAGGTGCAGGTGCCGAACCACGAGCCGTCGCTGATGCTGATGAACTGTGGCGACGCGGCCCAGCCCCGGCCGAGCGTCGGGGCGTGGACCCTGTACGGGTTGGGCAGCGAGAACCGCAACCTCCCCGGGTTCGTGGCGATGTGCCCCGGCGGGCACCCGATCAAGGGGGCCGAGAACTGGCAGTCCGGATTCCTCCCCGGGGCGTATCAGGGGACCTTTGTTGATCCCAAGCACGAGCAGGTCGAGCGGCTGATCGAGAACATCGCCCACCCGCACGCCACCACCGCCGCCCAAAGGCGGCAGCTCGACCTCCTGGCGGCGCTCAACGCCGAGCACAAGCAGGGGCGGGCCGACGCCCGGCTGGACGCCCGGATCGAGTCGTTCGAGCTGGCCTTCCGGATGCAGGCCGAGGCGGCCGAGGCGTTCGATGTCAGCCGCGAGCCGAAGGCGGTCCGCGAGCGGTACGGCGAGACGGTCCACGGCCGGCAGACGCTGATCGCCCGGCGGCTGGTCGAGCGGGGCGTCCGGTACGTGCAGCTCTGGCACGGGGCGTCGCAGCCGTGGGACCACCACTCGAACATCGCCGTCGAGCACAAGAAGCTGGCGGCCGAGATCGACAAGCCCATCGCCGCCCTTTTGAGTGACCTCAAGCGGCTCGGGATGCTCGACTCGACGCTCGTGATCTGGGGCGGGGAGTTCGGGCGGACGCCGACCAGCGAGGGGACCGGCCGGGACCACAACCCCTACGGGTTCTCGGTCTGGCTCGCGGGGGGCGGCGTGAAGGGCGGCACCGTCTACGGGGCGACGGACGAGTTCGGCTTCAAGGCGGTCGAGAACCCGGCCAGCGTCCACGACCTGCACGCCACCGTCCTGCACCTGCTCGGCTTCGACCACGAGCGGCTGACCTACCGGTACGCCGGCCGGGACTTCCGCCTCACCGACGTCCACGGCCACGTCATCACCGACATCGTGGCGTGACGGCCGCGTCAGCCGCCCTTCGCCGGGGCGGGGTGGCCGTTCGCCTCCGCGGGGACCGGCGGCGGATTCGTCACACGCTCCACCAGCCAGGCGTCGTCCCACCGGGCCGCGGCCGGCTCGGCCGCCGGGCGGTAGACCTTCCGCCCGAACAGGAGGAAGACGGCCGGCGTCACCACCTGGTCCAGTAGCGTCGAGGTGACGAGCCCGCCGATCACCACCACCGCCAGCGGGTGCAGGATCTCCTTCCCGGGCTGGCCGCCGCCGAGGGCCAGCGGGACCAGCCCGATCACCGCCACCCCGGCCGTCATCAGCACCGGGGCCAGCCGCTCCAGGCTCCCCCGGACGATCATCGCCTCGCCGAACGCCTCGCCCTCCTCCCGCATCAGGTGGACGTAGTGGGCGATCATCATGATGCCGTTGCGGCTGACGATGCCGATCAGCGTGATGAACCCGCCCCAGTGAGCGACCGACAGCGTCGTCGCCGCCGCCCACACCTTCGGCCACTGCCACCACGGGACGGCCTGGAGGGCGGCCGGGTCGGGCCGGTTCAGGATGAGCAGGGCCGCCACCGCCCCGAGCCCGGCCAGCGGGATGTTCACCCCGAGGACCATCAGGGCGGCCCGCCACGACCCGAGGCACCGGCACAGGAGCAGGAACACCCCGACCACGGCCGCCGCCCCGAGCACGAGCAGCCGGCGGTTCGCCTCCTGCTGGGCCCGGAACTGGCCGTCGTCCTCGACGCGGTAAGCCCCGCCCTTCGCCCGCAGCTCCTCCTCGATCGGCCGGACCGCCCGCCGCACGTCGGCGATCACGTCCCCCAGGCTCCGCCCCTGGACGTTGCACGACACCACCACCCGCCGGGCGGCGTTCTCCCGGTTGATCGTGTTCGGGCCGGTCGCGTCCAGCACCTCGGCCACCTGGTCGAGCCCGACCCGCCGGCCGGACGGGGTGTCCAGGATGGTTCGGCCGACGGCCGCCGGCGACCCCCGGGCCGCCTCGTCGTACCAGACGACGAGGTCGAAGTACCGCTCGCCGTCGAGGACGGTGGAGACGACGCGGCCCTTGTAGGCCGTCTCCAGCAGCTCGGCCACGTCCCCCGGGGCCAGCCCGTACCGGGCCGCCTCCTCCCGCTTCACCCGCAGCCGCACCTGGGGAATCTCGATCTGCTGCTCGACCTGGAGGTCCACCACCCCGGGGATGGTTTCCGGGGCCTCCTCGATCTCGTGGGCGGCGGCCCGCAGCTCTTGCAGGTCCGGGCCGAACACCTTCACCGCAATCTGGGCCCGGACCCCGGACATGACGTGATCGAGCCGGTGGCCGATCGGCTGGCCGACGCTCGCGGCCACCCCGGGGATGCTGCCGACCCGATCGCGGATGTCGGCCAGCACCGCGTCCGGCGGCCGGCCGACCGTCTCGACGCCGTACCCGTGTAGCCCCGGCACGGCCCGCAGGACGGCCGCCCAGACGCCCGGCTTCGGCCGCTCGTGCGGGGCGACCCGGACCTCCAGGTCGGTGGAGTTGACGCCCTCGGCGTGCTCGTCCCGCTCGGCCCGGCCGGTCCGCCGGGCGACCGACACGACCTCGGGGATTTCCAGCAGCCGGTCCGCGGCCCGGCCGGCGACCCGCCCGCTCTCGGCCAGGCTCGTCCCCGGCGGGGCCTGGAGGTTGATGGTGTACGTCCCCTCGTTGAACGGCGGCAGGAACTCCGACCCCATGCCGAGGACGGCGAGCATCGTCCCGGCCGACAACAGGAGGGCCCCGACGAGGACCGGCCGGGGCCGCCGCAGCGCGACCCGCAGGAGCCGGGCGTCGGCCCACTTCAGGCCCCGCAGCACGAGCGGGTCGCGGTGGGCGATCGCCTTGCCCGGCTTGACGAGCAGGAGCGACGCCAGGGCCGGGGTAACGGTCAGTGACACGGCCAGTGACGCCAGCAGCGAGACGAGGTAGGCCAGCCCGAGCGGGGCGAACATCCGCCCTTCGAGCCCGGACAGGGCGAACAGCGGGGCGACCACCAGACCGACCGTGAGGGTGGCGTAGACGATCGAGTTGCGGACCTCGGCCGACGCCCGGAACACCACCCGCAAGGGCGGCTCGGGGTTCACTTTGGCCCGGTTCTCGTTCAGCCGGCGGAAGATGTTCTCGACATCCACAATCGCATCGTCGACCAGCTCGCCGACCGCGACCGCGATCCCGCCCAGGGTCATGGTGTTGATCGTCACCCCGAACGCCCCGAACACCAGCACCGTGACCAGGACCGACAGCGGCAGGGCGGTCAGGGTGATGAGCCCGGCCCGGATGCTGGCCATGAACAGGAGCAGGACGACGAACACCCAGACGGCCCCGTCCCGGACGGCCTCGGCCACGTTGTCCACGGCCGTCCGGATGAAGTCGGCCTGCCGGAACATGTGCCGGTCGATCACCGTCCCGGGCGGGGCGTCTCGTTCGAGCTGGTCCAGGGCCGCGTCGAGCCGCGGCGTCAGGTCGAGGGTGTTGGCGGCCGGCTGCTTCATCACGGCCAGCACCACGGCCGGGCCGCCGACGACCTGCCCCCCGTCCTTCACAAGGGCCCCGCCGTCGCCCCGGCGGACCGGCCCGGCCACCCGCACGTCCGCGACCTCCTTGATCCGGATGGCCCGGTCGTCCCGCCACACCACCGGGGTTTCGGCCACCTGTTCCGGCGTCAGGCTCGGCCCGCTGATGCGGATCAGGGCCTCGGCCGGGCCGCGGTCCATCACCCCGCCGCCGGCCAGGGCGTTCGCCTTGCCGGCCGCCTCGGCGAGCTGCTTCAGGGTGACGGTACTGGGCGGCCAGCCGGTCGGGCGTCGTGACCACCTGGTACTGCTTGAGGTGGCCGCCCAGTACCGTCACCTGGGACACCCCGTCGACGGCCAGGAGCCGGTTCCGGGCGGTGAACTCGGCGAACGTCCGCAGCTCCATCCCGGCCCGCCGCTCGGCCTCGGGGGTCTTGGGCGGGTCGGCCGGGCGGAGGGCGACGAGCATCACCTCGCCCATCAGCGACGACACCGGGGCCATCACCGGGGTGACGCCGGCCGGCAGCCGCTCGCGGACCAGTTGCAGCCGCTCGGCGACGACCTGCCGGTCCTGGATGACGTCCGTCCCCCAGTCGAACTCGACCCAGACGACCGACAGCCCGATGCCGGAGGCCGACCGCACCCGGCGGACCCCGGCGGCCCCGGTCAGTTGGTACTCGATCGGCCGGGTGACGAGGGCCTCGACCTCCTCGGGGGCCAGGCCCGGGGCCTCGGTCATGACGGCCACGGTCGGCCGGTTCAGGTCGGGGAACACGTCGACCGGGGTGCGGGCGAGCTGGACCAGACCGGCGGCGGCCACCACGACCGCCGCGGCCAGCACCAGCCCGCGATTCTTCAGGGAAAACCCGATCACCCGGTCGAACACAGTACCACCCCCCTCCCCCCCTTTGTTGTGAATGACCCGGCTCGCAGGGTCAGAATCCGACCGAACTCGTGATTACGCAGAGGCTTCCGGAACACCCCCGGCCGGACTCGCCCGCCACCGGGCGGTCACGGTCGGCCGTAGTTTTCGCCGTAACCGATTTCGGGTGCATAGCTTCCGCTCCCGCCTCTCCGTTGCCGTACCCGGCCACGGCCGCTGCTACCCCGCCGGCGGGACTGGCCCCATCGGCTTAAGTGAACACTATATCATATTGAACGGGTGTATCGAGCCCCGGAGGCTTGATTCCGGCCGGCCCGGTTGGAGCCGGCCGCCCCCGGCCGGCACAGCCGGCCCTACAAAACCGCCCTAATGAATCCCGGCGGCCGCGGTCATCAGCTCCCGGGCCCCGCCGACGGCCACCGGCTCGCCTTCCTTCAGCCCGGCGGTGATCGTCACGTACCGGTCGTCGGCCGGGCCGGTCTCGACGGATCGGCGGGTGAACGTCCCGTCCTCGCCGCGGACGAACACGAACGCCCCGGCCCCGTCGGACACGACCGCCGACCGCGGCACCGCCAGCGCCGGCGGCCGCGACCCGAGCACCACCGTCAGCCCGGCCCACTGGCCGTGGACGGCCGGCCGACCGGGGTCGGCGTCGAGTTCCACCCAGACCGGCACCGACCGGCTGCCGGCGACCGCCCGGCCGCTCCG
Source organism: Gemmataceae bacterium (assembly GCA_019747655.1). GTDB lineage: Bacteria > Planctomycetota > Planctomycetia > Gemmatales > Gemmataceae > Urbifossiella. Next base: position 7,378 of record JAIEQO010000717.1, read on the forward strand.
GGCCACCTTACCCGTATGCACGGCGTCCGGGTCGCCGACCAGCCGGGCCCGGACCGGCCGGCCGAGTGACACCCGGCTGACATCGCGCTCGGCCACCGCCCCGCGGACCCACGGCCGGCCGGCGTCGCGGACCTCGAACACCGCCTCGTGGGCGGCCACCGCCTGCCCCAGCACCTTGTCGAAGTGGGCCACCACCCCGGCGATCGGGGCCCGGACGGCGACGGTCGAAACCATCTCCCGCTTGGACAGCAGGCCGTCGATCTCGGCCGGCGTCAGCCCGGCGCCGAGGAGCTTCCGCCGGGCGGCGTCGGCCTGGGCCGTCTGGCCGTTCAACTGGCCTTCCAGCTCCCACACCCGGCGGGCCGCCACCGCATCGCCCCCCTTCCGCAATCGGGCCAGTGTCTCGCCCGTCAGGGCGGCGTCGAGGCTGGCTCGGAGCAGGTCCTGTTGCAGGGTCAGCAGCTCCGGGGTGTAGACCCGGGCCAGCACGTCGCCGGCCTCGACCCGCCGCCCGGCCTCGGTCTCGATCCGCTCGATCGTCCCGGCCAACTGCGACGCGGCCGACCCCCGCCGGCCGGGGGGAACGTCCACCGCCCCGTCCAGGGCGAGGACTTCATCGACCGCTACCACCCGGGCCGGCTCGACGATGAGCCCGATCGCCCGGCTCGCCTCGGGACCGGGCTTGAGCACGCCCGGGCGAAGAACGGGCCGAGCAGGTGGGCCCCGCGGGTGACGACCCGGTCGCCGGGGACGACCCGGCCGGCGGCGACCTCGACCCGGCCGTTCGCCTCCCGCCCGGGGACGACCGGCACCCGCTGGTACTCGGCCGACGCGGCCGCGTTCGCCTCCTCGACCAGGACGAACCGCTCGACGCCTTGGCGGAGGACGGCCCCGGCCGGGACGGTCGGGCGGGGGGCCGGGTCGCCGACGACGAGGTCGGCCCGGCCGGCCATCCCGGGTTGGAAGCGGGGCTCGTGGCCCGGCGGGTTGGTCAGCTCGGCCCAGGCGGCGAGGACCCCGGTCGCCGGGTCGAGGTACGGGCTGACGGCTTTGATCGTCGCCCGGACGACCTCGCCGGGGTGGGCGATCAGCCGGACCTCGACGGGCTGGCCGACCTTGACCCGGTGGAGGTTCTCGTCCAGCACCCCGACCCGCACCCAGACGATCGGCAGGTCGACGACCTCGGCGACGGGCTCCGACGGCTCGATGACCTTTCCGACCGTGGCGTCGACCCGGGCGACCACCCTGCCGACCGGGGCCCGGACCGGTAGAGTGGGTCCGTCGGCCCCGTCGCTCTCGGTGTCGAGCAGTTCGGTCGGCAGCCCGAGGCCGGACCACTTCGCCCGTGCGACGGCGGGGGCGTTCTCTTGCTGGGCGAGCCGGGCCTCGGCGTCGTACACCGGCTGGCCGGGGGTGGCCCCGAGGTCGGCCGTCCGGCGGAGTTCGGCGACCAGGTTTTCGGACAAGGCGATGTCGGCCCGGGCGGTCCGGGCGGCGGCCCGGGGGGCGTCCAGGTCGAGGGCCCGGACCTCGGCCAGGAGGTCGCCGGCCTTCACCACCTGGCCCGGGGCGGCGTGGAGCTAGACCACCCGCCCGGCCAGCTTCGGGGCGGCGAACCCGCGGTTGGGCCACGGGGCCACCACGACGGCGTCGGCCGGGACGCGCTCCTGGATGGCCGCCGGCTCGACCGGAGCCGTCTCGACATCCAGGCTGCCCCGGGCGTCGGCCGAGAGGGTCAGGTGCCCCTCGGCCGCGTCCACGACGACGCCCCTGGTGGGCATCGGGGCGTGCCCCTCGTGGGCCAGTACGACGGCGGCTGCGACGGTCAGCAGGCACCCGCCGGCCAGACCGGCGGCCCGGCGGGGGAAGCGGCGGGTGGGGGGCATGGTAACGGCTCGAATCGTAGGGTGGGTCGAGCCGTCCCGTAGGGACGGCGACGGCCCACCGCGGGGGGATGGTGGGCCGTCGCGGACCGCGGACGGTCCGCTCGACCCACCCTACCGGGCTGGTTCGGCCCCGCTCAGGAAAGCCACACCGGTTCTACTTCTTCTCGTGGCCGGCGTGCCCGCCCATCTTGGCCATCTCCTTGCACGCCTTCGCGCACTCCCGGCACTTGGCCGCGCACGCCTTCATCTCCGGCATGTCCGGGAACTTGTCGCAGGCGGCGGCGCACAGGTCGCAGGCCTTGGCGCAGGCCTCGCAGGCGGCCGGGGCCAGGTCGCTGTGCCGGCCGGTCAGCTTGGCCGCGACGGCACACAGATCGGAACAGTCGGCCGCCAGCTCCATCGGCTTGAGGTGCTCCTTCTTCCCGGCCGCCACCAGCTCGCCGCAGTGGTGGGTCATCTTGGCGCACTCGACCAGGCACTCGCCGCACACCTTGGCGCAGGCCGCGTACATGGCGTGGCGCTCGTCGGGGGCGGCGACGGCGACGGCCGCCCGGGACGGCAGGGCGGCCCACGCGGCCGCGGCGGACAGGGCGGCGAACGCCGCCAGGACGGGGAGACGGGTCATCACGGACCTCCTGGTGCGACACAGGGCGATCTCGGCCCGGCGGCCCGTCCGGTACGGGCCGCCGGCGGCTCCGGGGGCTGCATTCGGCGTGCCGTTTGACGAGCCGAACTCGCCCCGATTTGGTGGCACAGGCATTCCTGCCTGTGCTGTTTCAGGAGCACAGGCAGGAATGCCTGTGCCACCGGGGGTCACTGGGCCGCCTTCTTGGCCTTCAGGTCGTCGACGGCCGCCAGGGTCTTGTCCGGGTCGGCCTCGGCCGACTTCTTGCACCCCTTGCAGCACAGGAACACCGGCCGGCCCTTGACCTCCAGCTTGACCGGGGCGCCCATCGACCCGAGCCGCTCGTCGTGCTGGACGGCGCACCACTCCTGGGCGTCGACCAGGGCCCGGTCGTCGGCCGACAACTTGGCCCGCTCGGCCGCCACCTTGTCCTTCGGGGCCTCCCGGCCGGACCCGCCCGGGCCGCTGGCCGTCGGGCTGCCGCACCCGGCCAGCCCGACGGCCGCCAGGAATGCCATCACGCTCGTCCACCGCATCGGATCATCTCCTTATGGTTGGGGATGGCCCGGGCCGACAGGCCCGGGTGGGGCTCACTTCGCCCGGTAGGCGTCCGGGTCCTTGATGGCGTCCGGCTTGTCCTTCGCCGCGGCCACGAACTCCTCGACGCACGGGACGCAGCAGAACTCGTAGCGCTTGCCGCCGACCACCCAGGCGAACTTGGGGTTCGAGACGGTCTCCGAGATCGGGCAGACCTTCGCCCCCGGCTTCGGGCGGGCGTCGTGGGTCGGGCGGATGCCGGCGAACTTGACCGCCGGGACGGCCTGTCCGTTGGCCGTGATGTCCTCGGCGGTGTACCGCCCGCCGGGGGTGAGGAACAGGGCCCGCTCCTCGGCGGTCGTCTTCTTCTCCGGCATGGCGGCGTCGGCGTGCCGGGCCTCGTTGCTGAACGCCGCCCGGAACCGCTCGCCGTCGAAGGCGATACTCGGGACCGTCACCCGGACCGTCTTGCCGATCAATTCCTTCGGCAGGGCGGCCGTGAACCGGGAGGTCTTCCCGGCCGTGTCGCCGGGCTGCGGGTCGGGCTTGAACGCGAACGGCGTGGCCTCGGCCGCCCCGTCCGGGGTGGCGAAGGCGGCCAACTCGCCGGCCTCGACCTCCTGCACCCGGGCCTCGTCCTTCCCGAGGGTGTACAGCCGGACGAGCCCGCCGGCCTCGAACACGGCCTCGACGTGGTAGCTGTCCCGGCCGAGCGGGATGATGATCCCGCCGTGGGCCCCGGCCTCGTGGCCGTGGCCCTCCTCGCGGGCGGGGGTGGCTGGTGTGGCGGCGGCCGGCGGTTCGTCGGGGTTGGTGGTGCAGCCGGCCACGACGACGGCGACCAAGCCGAGGCCGCCGAGAACGAATCACCTGAGCATGGAAACCTCCTGCCGGACCGAGGGCGGCGGCGGAAACCGCCGGGCCCGCCGGGGCGGCGTGCGCGTGGGGGAATAGGGGATTGCGGCCGGCGACCGGCAGCTAGCAGCGGAGGTTGTGGTGCGCGAAGAGGAGGTCGGCGGTCGAAAGGTGTGGGGCACTGGCCCCGCGGGCGGTGGCGGCCGGCCGGAGGGCATTCGGGAGAAGGTCGGCGACGAGGCTCAGCGGGGCGACGAGGTCGGGGGCGGCCGCCCGGAGGAAGTCCGACAGGTCGGCCGGGGCGGACTCGGCCCGGGTCGTCGGGGTGTCGCCGGAGTGGTGCTTACACGGGCACTTGTCGCCCGGCGCCGGACGGGCCGGGGCTTGCTCCGGCGTCGCCGGGTGGGCCTTGTGGCCGCAGCACGGCGACGACACTTCGATCCGGCTCGGGCTGGCGGGAGCCTGCGGGGTCGCGGCGGACGACCGGCCGTGCAGCAGCACAGCAGCGGGGCCACCCCCACCGCCAGCGCCAGCCACACGCTCACCACCCGCCGGGCCATGATCCGTCCGTCCGGGACACGCAGGGCCAAACGGCCCACCGTCAACCTACGCTCATCCTAGCGCCCGAGTCAACCCGGTTCCCGGCCCGAGATCGACTCAGCCGGGTGGGCAGGCTTTGCCGATAGTAGCGATTGTGGGCCGTCGTGTGTCGGAGGTCGTTCGGATGCCGAGGGCGACCGTCGCCGCCGCGGTGGCCGTCCTCGGGCTGGCCGGGTGCGCGACCCCGCCGCCCGCCCCCCCGTACCGACCACCCCCGTTGCCATCGCCTGCCCGGCCCGACATCGTCCCAGCGTCGTTCGCCGAACTTCCCCCGCCGCGGGAGCTACCCACCCCGGACAAGCCGTCCGACGCCGACCCGGCGGCCCGCCCGAAGGTGGACCTGTCGGACCTCCTGCGGCTGGCCGTCGCCCGCAACCCCCGGCTGGGGCAGGCGGCGTGGGCCGCCGAGGCCGCCCGCGGCCGGGCCCTCCAGGCCGGGCTCTACCCGAACCCGGTCGTCACCATCACCGGCGACGAACTCGGCGACCGGACCGGGACCACCGGCATCTGGTCGGCCCCCTACGTCACGCAGGAGGTCGTCACCGCGAACAAGCTCGGGCTCTTCCGGGCGGTCGCCGGGAAGGAGGCCGACCAGGCCGTCCTGGCGGTCGTCGCCGAACGCTACCAGGTGTTCACCGACGTCCGGCAGGCGTACTGGGAGGTCGTCACCCTCCGCCGGCGGGCCGACATCCTGGCCGGTCTGGTCGACCTCGCCGAGCGGTCGGTCGCCACCGTCGAGAAGCTGCGGAAGGCGGAGGAGACCGCCCGGCTCGATGTCGTGCAGCTCGAAGTGGACCGCGAGCGCTACCGGGCCGAGCTGGACGCCACCCGGCAGGCGCTGCCGGCCGCCAACCGCCGCCTGGCCGCCGCGGTCGCCGCCCCCGACCTGCCCGACCCCGACCTCGCCGGCCGGCTCGATGGGCCGCTCCCCGACTACGACCTCGACCGCACCCGGGCCTTCGTCCTCGAAGTCGACCCGGAGGTGCAGTCGGCCCGGACCGGGGTGGAGCGGGCCCGGTTCGCCCTGGCCCGGGCCGAGGCCGAGCCGGTTCCGAACGTCACCCTCGGGGCCGGGTACGTCCGCCAAAACCAGAACCGGTCGAACGACTACGTCCTGTCGGCCGGCGTCCCGGTCCCGGTGTGGAACCAGAACCAGGGGAACATCCGCGCCGCGAAGGCCCAGCTCGCCGAGGCAACGGCCGCCGTCGACCGGGTGCGGTACGACCTCGCCGGGCGGGTGGCGGTGGCGTTCGGGGTCTACGCCGCCGCCCGCACCCGGGCCGAGCGGTACCAGGCGGCCATCATCCCCCGGGCCGAGGAGGCGTACAAGCTGGCCCTGGCCGGCCGGGCCGGCGGGCAGTTCGAGTACCTGCGGGTGTTGCAGGCCCAGCGGGCGGTGGCCGAGGCCGAGCTCGAGTACGTCCGGTCGCTCGGGGAGGCGTGGCGGGCGGCCAGCGACCTCGCCGGGCTCGTCCTCGAAGATGTCACACCCGCCCAGAGGTGAGGAGGCGTGTCGGCCCCGGCTGGTCGCCTGGGACCGCGGCCGTCCCGGCCGCTCTTCATCAACGCAAAAAGAGCGGCCGGGACGGCCGCGGTCCCAGGGGGGCCGGCCCCGGTTCCGAGCCACGCGCTCGGGTCGGGGCCGAATCCTC
>JAIEQO010001026.1 GCA_019747655.1 Gemmataceae bacterium
GGCGGTGCTGGCGGGGGCGGCCCGGGCGTGGGCCGACCGCGGCCCGGCGGCCGTCCCGGTCGAGGCCGTGTGGGAGCAGCTCTGGTCGGTGCTGGAAGAGGGCGGGGTGTTGCGGAAGGTGAAGCGGAAGTAGTGGGCGACTCCGGACCAGGGGTTTGCACCCCTGGCTACCGGCGATCGTCCCTCCGGGACTCGGGTGGTTGGAGCCGCGGAGCGGCGACCGAATGTAGCCCGGGGTGGAAACCCCGGGTCCGCAGAGGCACCCATGCCCGACATCCAGTTCTTCGACGCCGCCGCCGATGTCGGCCTCGCCGGCGGGAAGGGGCTGTCCCTCGGCCGGCTGGCGGCCGCCGGGCTGCCGGTCCCGCCCGGGTTCGTCGTCACCACGGAAGCGTACCGCCGGTCGGCCGGGGCGGTCGGCCCGGAGCTTCGGCAGGCGATTGAGGATGCCTATGCCCGGCTCGGTGGGGGGCCGGTGGCGGTCCGGTCGAGCGCAACGGCCGAGGACGCCGCGGACGCCAGCTTCGCCGGCCAGCAGCTCACCATCCTCGGTGCCGAAGGACTGCCGGCCGTCCTCGACGCGGTCGAGCGGTGTTGGAAGTCGCTGCATACGGAACGAGCCGTTGCGTATCGCGCCAGGCAGGGCGTGGACGAGGCCGGCCTGGCGATGGCCGTGGTCGTCCAGAAGTTGGTCCCCGCCGAGGTGGCGGGGGTGCTGTTCACCCGCGACCCGCTCGACCCGGCCGGGGCGACGATGCTGGTCGAGGCCTCGTGGGGCTTGGGCGAAGCGGTCGTCTCGGGGCGGGTGACGCCCGACCGCTTCCGGCTGACGCAGGACGGCGCGGTGCGGGACCGCCAGCCCGGCGACAAGTCGGTTCGGGTGACGCCGGAGGGCGACGAGCCCGTCCCGCCCGAGGACCGGCACCGGCTCTGCTTCGATGACAATGCGTTGTCACAACTGGCCGACCTCGGCCGGAAGGTGGAAGCGTTCTACGGCGACGCCCGGGATGTCGAGTGGGCCTACACCGGAGGGCGGTTCTACCTCCTCCAGGCTCGGCCGATCACCGTGGCCACCGCCGCCGATCGGGAGCAGGCCCGGCAGTCCGTCATCGCCGACCTTCGTGCGAAGGCCGACCCGGCGGGGACGGTCTGGGTGCGGTACAACCTGAGCGAGGTGCTGCCGGCTCCGACGCCGATGACCTGGGCCGTCGTGCAACGGCTGCTGGCGGCCGACGGCGGGTTCGGGCTGATGAACCGCGACCTCGGGGCGTCGCCCGACCCGGCCCTCGGGTCGCGGGGGGCGTTCGACCTCGTCGCCGGCCGGCCGATGGCCAACCTGTCCCGCTTGCCGCGGATGCAGTTCGCCCGGCCGCCGTTCGACTACCCGTTCGCGGCGTACAAGGCCGACCCGGCGAAGGCCCTGGACCCGAAGCCGGTCCTGAACCCGCTCCGCGGCGGGGTGCTGTCGGGGTTTGTCCGCTTGCCGGCGACCATGTGGCGGCTCCGTCGGATGTTGACCACCACCCTGCAAGAGTCCGTGGCGTTCACCGGCCGGTTCAACGCCGAGATCGTTCCGCCGTTCGTGGCCAACCAGACCCGGCTGCTGAACGACGACTGGTCGCGGCATCACCCCCTGACGCTCACCAAACTGTTCCGCCGGTCGGTGCAAGCGGTGCTGGTCGATTTCGCCCGGCACAGCCTGAAGCCGACGGTGTTCGCCGACCTAGTCTGGGGTTCGCTGGTCGAGGGCCTGCGGTCGACGCTCGGGGAGGAGCGGTCGCGGACGGCTGTGGCGGAACTCGTCCTCGGGGCGAAGCCGCCCTCCGACGCCGACCTCGCGGGCGGCGTCCATGACCTCGCCGCCGGGCGGCTCGACCGGCCCGCCTTCCTCGAACGCTTCGGGCACCGGTGTTCCAACGAAATGGAACTGTCGCAGCCGCGCTGGAGCGAAGCGCCGGAAGCGTTGGAGCGGCTGGTAGTCTCGCCGGACGCCCCCGGCCCGCGGGCCGGGGGCGTCGAGGTGAAGTGGGAGGCGGTCGCGTCCGAGGCGAAGTTCTCGCAGTCGAAACGGGCCACGTTTGCTACGATGGTCGGGGCGCTCCGGTCCTACCTCGGCCTCCGCGAAGCCGCCAAGCACTACCTCCTGATGGGCTACGCCGTCATCCGCAAGGCCCTGCTCGAACTCGACCGCAGGTTCGGGCTCAACGGCGGCATCTTCTACCTGACCCCCGACGACTTCCCCGACCTGCTCGCCGGCAAGGACCTGTCCGCCAAGATCGCCGCGGCCCGGAAGCGGCGGCAGGCCGAGCTGTCGCTCGAAGTCCCGCCGGTGCTGTTCAGCGACGACCTCGACGCCGTCGGCCGGCCGCTGCCGCCACCGCCCGGCGGCGACTCCCTGGCCGGCGTCGCCCTGTCCGCCGGGGTGGCCGAGGGGCCGGCCCTCGTCCTGACCGAGCCGACCGCCCCAACCGCCGACGGCTACGTCCTGGTGTGTCCGTCCACCGATCCGGCCTGGGTGCCGCTGTTCGTCCGGGCGAAGGGACTGGTCATGGAAACGGGTGGCGTCCTGTCGCACGGGGCGATCGTGGCCCGGGAGTTCGGACTCCCCGCGGTGGCCGGGCTGCCGGGCGTCGTCCGGCGGCTGACGACGGGGCAGACGGTCCGGGTGGACGGCGGGCGGGGGACGGTTCAGATAGACCCCACCCCCTAACCCCCTCCCCCACAGGGAGAGGGGGGACCAGATGCCTCGCTTCCGGTCCCCCCTCTCCCTGTGGGGGAGGGGGTTAGGGGGTGGGGTCTCTTCTCCCCGGCACGCCCGATGCACCGCGTCCACGGACCGGGCTGGACTCCGCCCCCGGCGGCCGGCGTATAATGCAGAGCTTGGACTCGTTCGACGCCCGCAGACCCGCGACCCACCCATGAGCACGGCGGCCAAGAGCCCGCCGGCCGCGCCCCCGCACGGACTCGACGCCCTCCCCGGCCTGCTCCACGCGGCCGACGGGTGGGCCGGCCTCCGCGCCGCGCTGGCCGCCGGGCAGAGCGGAACCATCGACGGGGCCTGGGGCTCGTCCGCGGCCCTGGCGGTCGCCGCCCTGGCCCTCGACTGCCCCGGCACGGTCCTGGCCGTCGTCCCCCACGTCGGCGACGTGTCGCCGTGGTCCGAAGACTTGGCCAGCTTCACCAAGTCACGCCCGGCCGTCTTCCCGGCCTACGAGACGTGGCCGCCGCCCACCCACAAGGGCCAGCTCGACCCCGCCACCTCGGCCCGTCTCCGGCTCCTCCAGCAACTGCCGCTCGACCCGCCGAAGCTGGTCGTCGCCCCGATGGCCGCCGTCCTCCAGCCGGTCCCGGCCCGTGACGACCTCGGCAAGCGCGGCCGCAAGCTCGCCCCCGGCGAGCTCATCGACCCCGCGGAGCTGCTCGACTGGCTGGTGACCCACGGGTACAAGCGGGTGGAGGCGGTCGAATACCCCGGGGAGTTCGCCCGCCGCGGCGGCATCCTCGACGTCTTCCCGCCGGACGCGGCGGACCCGGTGCGGGTCGAGTTCTTCGGCGACGAGGTCGAGTCGCTGCGGACGTTTTCGGCCGGGTCGCAGCGGAGCCTCGGGACGCGCCCGGCGGTCCTGCTGCTCGACGCCCGGACCGACGGCGACGGGGGCGAGCCGTCGCACGGCTTCTTCACCGACTACCTGCCGCCGGGGTCGCGGGTCGCCCTGGTCGAGCCGGGCGACCTCAAGGAACAAGCGAAGCTGTTCTGGGAGCGGGTGAACGACGCCACCGGCCTGTTCACCGCGGATGGCGCGTTCGCCAACCTGCTCAAGCTCCCGAACGTGACCATCTCCGCCCTGCCCCGTCCGTCGGTCGAGGCGTCGGTTCACCTCCGGGTCGAGTCGGTCGAGCGGTTCAGCGGCGACGTGCGGCGGGTCCGGGACGAGCTGGACGCGGTGGCCGCGTCGGACACGGCCGAAGTGCTGATCGCCTGCCAGTCCGAGGCCGAATGCCACCGGCTGACGGACGTGCTCAAGGCCGGCCGGCTGGCCGAGTCCGACCGCCTGCGGCTGACCACCGGCCACGTCCGCGCCGGGTTCCGGCTGGTCGGGGCCGGCGGGTCCTCTGTAGGTCCGGCTGTGCCGGACGGGAACGGGCGGGCGTCCGGCACAGCCGGACCTACGAAGTCGTCCGTCGTGGTCCTCGGCAGCCACGAGCTGTTCCACAAGGACCTGCTCCCGCCGGGGGTCAAGGACCCGGCCGCGAAGGGGTCCAGCCGGCGGGTCGAGTCCCGGGCCATCGACACCTTCCTCGACCTCAACGACGGCGACTACGTCGTCCACGTCGCCCACGGGATCGCCCGGTTCCGAGGGATGCGGATGCTGGCCAAAGGCCAAGTTTCGAGTCCCGAGTTTCGAGTTTCGAGTGACGGGGATGATGAACTCGAAACTTCAAACTCGAAACTCGAAACTGCCCAAGAAGAGAACCTGATCCTCGAGTTCCGCGACGGGGTGATGCTGTACGTCCCGGCGTCCCGGATCGACCTCGTCCAGAAGTACGTCGGCGGGCAGCAGGCCGAGCCGGAGCTGTCGAAGCTCGGCGGGGCGGCCTGGGGGCGGAAGAAGGAGAAGGTGGCCGAGGCCGTCCGGGACATGGCCGCCGACATGATCCAGCTCCAGGCCGTCCGGCAGGCGGTGCCCGCGGCCGCGCTCCCGCCGGACTCGGACTGGCAGCGGGAGTTCGAGGCCGCCTTCCCGTTCCGGGAGACGCCCGACCAACTGGCCGCCATCACCGAGACGAAGACGGACTTGGAGAAGCCGAAGCCGACCGACCGGCTCATCTGCGGGGATGTCGGGTACGGCAAGACGGAGGTGGCCATCCGGGCGGCGTTCAAGGCCGTCGACGCCGGCAAGCAGGTCGCCATCCTCGTACCGACCACGGTGCTGGCCGAGCAGCACTACCGGACCTTCACCCAGCGGTACGCCGAGTACCCGTTCGCGGTCGAGGTGGTCAGCCGGTACAAGAGCCCTGCGAAGCAGAAGGAAGTGCTGAGGCGGGTGGCCGAGGGCGAGGTCGACGTGATCGTCGGCACCCACCGTCTCGTCTCGAACGACGTGAAGTTCAAGGACCTCGGGCTGGTGGTCATCGACGAGGAGCAGCGGTTCGGGGTCGAGCACAAGGAGCGGTTGAAGAAGCTCCGGGCCACCGTCCACGTCCTGACCATGACCGCCACCCCGATCCCGCGGACGCTCCACTCGGCGTTGCTCGGCATCCGCGAAATCTCGAACCTGGAGACCCCGCCGGAGGGCCGCCAGCCGGTCGAGACCCGCATCGTCCGCTGGGACGACCAGCTCATCCGCCACGCGATCCTGCGGGAGATGAACCGCGGCGGGCAGGTCTACTTCGTCCACAACCGGGTGTTCGACATCCACGAGGTCGCCGACAAGGTCCGGCACCTCGTTCCCGACGCGAAGGTGGTGGTCGGCCACGGGCAGATGGACCCGCACGAACTCGAAGCGGCGATGGTGAAGTTCGTCCGCAAGGAGGCGGACATCCTGGTGGCCACCACCATCATCGAGAGCGGGCTGGACATCCCCTCCGCGAACACCATCTTCGTGGACGACGCCGACACCTACGGGCTGGCCGACCTGCACCAGCTCCGCGGCCGGGTCGGGCGGGAGCGGGTCCGGGCGTACGCGTACCTGATCGTCAACCCGCTCAAGCTGCTCAACCCCCAGGCCCAGCGGCGGCTCAAGGCGATCGAGGAGTTCACCGAACTCGGGGCCGGGTTCAAGATCGCCATGCGGGACCTGGAGATTCGGGGCGCCGGGAACATCCTCGGGGCCGAGCAGAGCGGGCACATCGCGTCGGTCGGGTACGAGCTGTACTGCCAGTTGCTCGAAAACGCCGTCCGGGCCCTCAAGCAGCAGCCGCCGCGGCAGGCGGTCGAGGTGAACGTCGACCTGCCGTGGCCGGCGTTCCTGCCGCGGGACTACGTGCCGGGGCAGAAGCTGCGGATCGAGGTGTACCGCCGGCTGGCCCGGCTCCGCGACCCGCAGACGCTGGCCGACTTCCGGCAGGAACTCCGCGACCGGTACGGCCCGCCGCCCGACCCGGTCGAGTGGCTGCTGAAGACGACCGAGGTGCGGCTGTTGTGCGTCCGCTGGCAGTTGGCCGGGGTCCACCGGGACGGCCCGGACCTGGTGCTGAGCTACCGGAACCGGAAGAGGGCCGACGCCCTGGCGGCCGCGAGCAAGGGGCGGGCAAAGGTGGTGGACGACAAGAGCTTGTACCTGCGGCTGCGGGCCGGGGAGGACGACCCGGCGGCCATGTACAAGCTGCTCACGCGGGTGCTGGGGTCGTCGGACAGACCCCTCCCCCCGGTCCCCTCCCCCGCGGGGGGAGGGGGAGGAAGACCCGAGCCGGGGTCCGGTCCCCCCTCCCCCCGCGGGGGAGGGGGATAGGGGGTGGGGTCCGCGCCTTTTCACGCCCCCCGCTCGCCAAATCCGCCCATCTTCCCCTTGCACCATTCCGCCCCCGCGGTATACCGCCGGCCGAATCACTCCGTCGCCGAGGTGGGTGGGCATGGACGCCGCGACCCCGTTCCGCCGCCTGCTCGTCGCGCTGTCGGTCGCCGCCTGCGGGTGCCGCTCCACCCCCGAGACCGGGCAGGAACCCCCGGGCCTCCACGACGCCGAGAACCGCCGACGGATCGACGCGGCCCTCCGGACCGAACAGGCCGGCCAACAGGTCGCCCGCCCCCAGATGCCCGGTGACCCGGCCGCCCCGGTCCAGGGCCAGCCGGTCGTCCCGGCGGCCGCGGTCGTCCCCGTCCCGGCTCCGGCCAAGGACGCCCCGCTCGGCAGCCCGCGGATCAAGGTCGTCGCCCTGGTCGGGAAGGACCACGTGGTCACCGACGAGGAGGTGTGGGAGGCGGTCCGCCAGCGGATCGCCGACTACTGCGAGATCCGCCAGGGGCCGGGCGGCCGCCGGCAGGTGGTCCGCGACCCCCAGAAGGAGAAGGTCGTCTACGCCGAGGAGCTGCGGCACATCGTCGAGCGGGAATTGGTCCTGGACGAGATGGCGGCCCGGCTGAAGAAGGCCGGGAAGGGGTCGGTGGCCGACGAGATCAAGGAGCACGCCGGGAAGACGGCCGACCGCGAACTCCGCCGCCGGAAGAAGCTGATGGGGGTGCAGACGGACGACGAGCTGAAGGAGATTTTCAGCACCCAGGGGTTGACCCTGCCGGTCGTCCGGCGGCAGCTCGAACGCCAGATGATGGCCACCGAGTACGTCCGGTCGGTGCTGAAGGAGAAGGGGAAGCTGCCCGGGCTGGCCGACGTCCGGGCCTACTACGACGCCCACCCGGACGAGTTCCGGACGGCCGACCGGGTGAAGTGGCAGGACATCTTCATCAGCCCGAACAAGTTCCCGTCCCGGGAGGCGGCCGCGGCCCACGCGGCGGCCGTCCGGCAACAAGCCGCGGCCGGGGCCGACTTCGCCGCCCTGTCGAAGGAGCACGACCACGGGCTGGCCGGCCAGCAGGGGGGCGAGGGGGTCGGCCAGAAGCGCGGGGAGATCCAGCCGGCGGACGTGGAGCCGGCCGTCTGGGCCCTGCGGCCCGGGGAGGTGAGCGGGGTGGTCGAGACCCCGGCCGGGTTCCACGTCGTCAAGGTGGCCGAGCGGGAGTACGCCGGGGTCCGCCCGTACGACGAGAAGACCCAGGCCGAGGTCCGGGAGAAGCTCCTGGACCGCCTATACGACCGGGAGTACAAGCGGCTGGTCGAGGAGCTGTGGCGGCGGGGGGTGGTCCGGGTGATGGAGTGACCGGCGGCGGCACGGTATAATCGGTGGCACCACGAGGAGCGGCCATGGACCCCGAGCAGATCCACGCCTTCACCCGCCGCCGGCCGTTCATCCCGTTCCGCATCCACGTCGCGGACCAGGTCCACTACGACGTGCCGAACCCGGAGTGGGTGAGCGTCGGCCGGACGGTCGTGTTCGTCGGGATGCGGCGGGACTCGTCCAGCCCGTACTTCGACGAGCCGGTGATCGTCGCCCTCCGGCACATCACCCGGCTCGAACCGCTGGTCGAACAGGCCGCCCCGGCCGCCGGCTGACCGGTCACTTCGTCGCCTTCGGGATCGGCCCCTGGGCACCGGGCCAGTCGGTCGGGGCGTACCGCACGTCCAGCCACGGCGTCTCGACCCGCCGCCCCTTCTCGTGCCGGCTGGTCATCGCGGCGTCCAGGATGCCGGTCGTCAGCAGCGTTCGGTCGGCCGGGTACGGGGCGTGGCCGGTCTGGACCAGCTTGTCGATGGCCTTGGTCAGCTCGGCGAAGTGGGCGAACGGGTCGGGCTGCTGGAGGTAGAACTGGCACCCGGCCGGCTTCGGCCGGCCCTTCACCTGCCCGGCGAACGTGAACGCCCCGCCGTCGCCCTCGTGGACCCAGCCGTTGGGCAGCACCGCGAAGGCCCGCAGGCCGTCCCGGTACTCGACCTCGAACGCGCAGGCGTCGCCGGCCTTCGCCGTGAGGTCGCGGATGTCGCCGGCGGCGTGGGCCGGGACGAACTTCAGGGCCGCGTCCAGCACCGGCCCGGCCCCGGGGTGCTTGTCGAGGGCGGCCCACATCGCCTTGCCGTCGTGGCAGGTGACGGCCGCGACGCCCTGTTGAGCTAAAGGACCCCTCCCCCCGGCCCCCTCCCCCGCGGGGAGAGGGGGAGATTCGAGCTTCCGCCGCTCGACCATGCACTGCAACCCTTCGAGTGCGTGGAAGCCATACGCTTCGACCGGCCCGTAGCCGATCTGGACCGCCCCGGTCAGCTCGCAGTTCCGGGGCAGCAGGAGGTCCGGCTTCCGCCACGCCACCGGGATCGACGACCCGGCCAGGAACGGGACCATCAGCCGGCGGGCGGCGTCGGCCATCCACTTCGCGTCCTCCCACGTCGCCGCGAAGTGCTTGTCGTTGAAGACCGGCACCGACTTCCCGGCCTGCTCGAACACCTTGACGGTCTCCGCGAAGAACCGCCGGCGGGGGTAGAGGATTTGGCCTTTCGCGTTGGTCGGGTAGTCGCCGTGCTCGCCGATCAGGAGGACGCCATCGACGGCCAGCCCCTTCCCGCCGAGGGTCAGGGCGTCGGCGATCGTCGGGGTGATGGTGAAGCCGTGCGTTTTGGCCAGGTCCCGGCTCATGTCGGTCTTCGGGACTTGATCGGTGTACAGCGACACCAGTTGCAGCCCGGGGCGGGTGCCGTCGGGGTAGCCGCCGAGCAGGTTCCGGAGGATCACGTCGGCGTGCGACCACTTCCGGTACTCGGTGACGGCGGCGGCGACCTTCTTCGGCGGGGCCATATCACACCTCCGGAACGCCGATCATCGCCCGGAAAGCCCCCGATGACAATCCCCCTGCTGGCGAATGACCCGCACGACGCCAAGCTCCGGGCCAACCTGAAGCCGCCCGGCTGGGCCAACCCGACGCCCGCCGCTCGGTATCAACTGGTCGTCATCGGAGCCGGGCCGGCCGGGCTGGTCGCGGCCGCCGCGGCCGCCGGGCTGGGGGCGAAGGTGGCGCTGGTCGAGCGCGACCTGATGGGCGGCGACTGCCTGAACGTGGGGTGTGTGCCGTCGAAGACGCTCCTGCGGGCGGCCCGGGCGGCGGCCGAGGTCCGCCGGGCGAAGGAGTTCGGCATCAAGGTCGCCGAGCCCGAGGTCGATTTCGCGGCGGTCATGGAGCGGGTGCGGAAGGTCCGGGCCGACCTGTCGCCGGTCGATTCGGCCGACCGATTCCGCGGCCTCGGGGTCGATGTCTTCCTGGGCGAAGGGAAGTTCGTCAACGACGACACGGTCGAGGTGGCCGGGGCCAGGCTTCGGTTCGGCCGGTGCCTGATCGCCACCGGCTCCCGGGCCGTCGTACCCGACGACTTACCCGATTACGGCTGCCCGCGGTTCACCAACGAGTCGATCTTCACACTCACCGAGCTACCGAAGCGGCTGTTGGTGATCGGCGGCGGGCCGATCGGCTGCGAACTCGGCCAGGCGTTCGCCCGGCTCGGGTCGCGGGTCACGCTCGCGGCCCGGGGCGGCCGGCTGCTGCCGCGGGAGGACGACGACGCAGCCGAACTGCTGGCCGGGGTGTTCCGCCGGGAGGGCGTCGAGTTGGTGCCGAACCCGCCGGCCGCCGGCGGGTTCGACGCGGTGCTGATCGCCGCCGGACGGACGCCGAACGTCGAGCGGCTCGACCTCGGCAAGGCCGGCATCGCCTTCGACGCGAAGGACGGCGCCCGCGTCGACGACCGGCTGCGGACGACCAACCCGCGGGTCTACGCGGCCGGCGACGTGTCGTCGTTCGGCTACAAGTTCACCCACGCGGCCGACGCGACGGCCCGCATCGTCATCCGCAACGCCCTTTTCCCGACGAAGGCTCGGGCATCCGCCCTGACGATCCCGTGGTGTACCTACACCGACCCGGAGGTCGGGCGGGTCGGGCTGGGTGAGGACGAGGCCGTCGAGGGCGATATCCCGATCGACGTGTACCGGCTCGACCTGAAGGACCTCGATCGCGGGGCCGCCGACGGGGCCGAGGGGTTCGTGAATGTTGTCACCCCGAAGGGCAAGGACCGCATCCTGGGGGCCACCGTCGTCGGACCGCACGCCGGCGAACTGGCCGGCTCGCTCTCCCTCGCCATGACCCACGGCCTCGGCCTCAAGAAGCTGGCCGGCACCGTCTTCCCGTACCCGACGTACACCGAA
This sequence comes from Gemmataceae bacterium, assembly GCA_019747655.1. GTDB lineage: Bacteria > Planctomycetota > Planctomycetia > Gemmatales > Gemmataceae > Urbifossiella. Next base: position 10,738 of record JAIEQO010001026.1, read on the forward strand.
GCCCTCCGCAAGCTCGGCGACCAGTACAACCGCACCCGGCTCATGCCACTGACCAAGCGGCTCCTCGGAACGTGGCTGCGGTGGTTCCGGTAAGCCCTTCAAGAGAAGGAGGACGGCCGCGGCACCCCCTTACGGCGCCCGTCCGCGCGGCTTCGATGGTCCACCACCCCGGCGTCGGCGGACGGGTCGTTGGTTCGCGGCGCCGCCCGACGGCGAGGAGCCCGTGGGGTGGCACGACGCCCGGCCCCGGGAAGGGGCGTTCCCATGACGGCGACCGTCATCGACGGGGCACCGGTCCGTGTGGCCGCGGGCCGTGTCACCACGGGGGGCTACCTGTGCGCCGCTGACACCGACGAGGACTCCATGACGGGGCCGATTGCGGCCGCGGGCCGGACCCGTTCTTCGCCGTCGGGATGTGGTGCGCGGATTCCTCCCAGTCGACCGACGACGGGTCCGGGAATTGCTCGGCAATGCGACGGTCCCGGCGGGTGAGCCGGCCACGACCCGGGAGGAACCGATGGCGAGCGCGGGGCTGACGCCGGCCGACCTGGTCGGCGGGTACACGATCCTGTCCGGCGAGAAGTTCGGCCAACCGGAGCCCGAAGAACGGGTACGGGGGACGACCGTCCGGTTCACCGAGACGGACGTGGTCGTGTCGGACAAGGACACCAAGGAGACCTACGCCGCGACGTACCGGCTCGACGCGGGCCGGTCGCCGTGCGGCATCACCATGACGGCCACCCGCGCCCCGAACAGCGGCGACGTGGCCGAAGGGTTGATCGAGAAGAACGGCGACACGATCCGGCTGATCTACGCCCTTCCCGGCGCGGAGAAGCCGACCGGGTTCAGGACCGGCCCGAAGCAGCTCCTGTTCGAGATGCGGAACCTGAACAAGTAGCGGGAACGCGGCCGGGGGGTTGTCGTGGCCGACGGGCTGATCGACGTCCACCACCACGCCCTGCCGCGGGAGTACGTCGCCGCCCTGGCCGGCGTCGGCGTCACCACCTCGGGCGGGACGCCCTTCCCCGGCTGGTCGGTCGGGGGGTCGCTGGCGGCGATGGACCGGGCCGGCATCCGGGCGGCGGTCGTGTCGGTGTCGTCGCCGGGGGTGTTCTTCGGCGACCCGGCGTTCGCCCGCCGGCTGGCCCGGTCGTGCAACGAGTTCCTCGCCGGGCTGGTCCGCGACCACCCCGGGCGGTTCGGGTCGCTGGCCGTCCTGCCGCTACCGGACGTGGCCGGGGGGCTCGACGAACTCGCCTACGCCCTCGACGCGCTCCACGCCGACGGGGTGATCCTTCTGGGCAGTGCGGGCGGCCGGTTCCTCGGCGACCCCGCGTTCGACGAGGTGCTGGCCGAACTCGACCGGCGAGGGGCGGTCGCGTTCCTCCACCCGTCCAGCGACCGGCTCGGGCTGCCGGCACCGGGGTTCCTGGTCGAGTTCGTCACCGACACGGCCCGGGCGGTGGTCAACCTGGCCCTGTCCGGGGCGTTCGAGCGGTTCCCCCGGGTCCGCTGGGTGGTGGCCCACGCCGGCGGGTTCGTCCCGTACATCGCCGGCCGGCTGGCGATGGCCGACCGGCTCCCGGGGGTCCGGGAGAAGGCCCCGCAGGGGGTGCTGGCGTACCTGAAGCGCCTGCACTACGACACCGCCCTGTCCACCCCGCCGCACGTCCTCCGGGCGGTACTGGAGTTCGCCGGCGCGGACCGGGTGCTCTTCGGCACCGACTTCCCCTACGCCCCGGCCGGGCAAGTGATCGAGCAGGCCGAGGCGGTGCGGTCCGCCGACTTCCTGGACGGGCCGGCCCGGGCGGCGGTCCTGGCCGGGAATGCCCTGGGCTTGTTCCCGCGGCTGCGGGAGGGGATGCGATGAGCGAGCCGGAACCGAAGGTCGTGCTCATCACCGGGGCGTCGAGCGGGATCGGCCGGGCGACGGCGAAGCTCCTGGCCGCCCGCGGCCACCGGGTGTTCGGGACCAGCCGGCACCCGGCCGCCGACACCCTCGACGGGTTCGCCCTCCTGCCGCTGGAGGTGACGTCCGACGGGTCGGCGGCCGCATGCGTGAAGGCCGTCGCCGACCGGACCGGCGGGCGGGTCGATGTGCTGCTGAACAACGTCGGGACCGGCATCCTCGGGGCGGCCGAGGAGTCGGACGCCGGCGAGGTGGCCCGGCTGTTCGACGTCAACTTCCTCGGGGCCGTCCGGATGACGAACGCCGTGCTCCCGCTGATGCGGGCCCGGAAGGCCGGCAAGGTGCTGGTGATGAGTTCGTCCGGCGGGGTGGCGAGCGTCCCGTTCTCGGCCTACTACTGCGCCACCAAGCACGCCCTGGAGGGGTGGGCGGAGGCGCTGCGGAACGAGGTCCGGCCGCTCGGGGTCGCGGTCGCGGTGGTCGCCCCGGGGCCGGTGAGCACGCCGGCCGGGGAGAAGGCGTGGCGGCCGGCCCGGGCGATCCCCGACTACGCCGAACCCCGCGACCGGCTGACGGCGGAGTTCGTCCGCTCGATCCGGGAGGGTATGGACCCGGGCCGGGTGGCGGAGACGATCCGGGGGATCGTCGAGGGCGGGTGGCCGAAGCCCCGCTACCGGGTCGGGGCGTCGTCGTGGGGCGTGTCGCTGGCACGGGGCGTGCTGCCCGCCGGGGTGTTCGACTTCTTGACCCGCAAGGCGGTCGGGTCGGGCTAACCGGCGGGTCGCCATGCCGAAGATCACGCCGGGGACCGTGGCCGTCGTCACCGGGGCGTCGAGCGGGATCGGCCGGGCGACCGCCCACGCCTTCGCCCGCCGGGGGGCGGCGGTCGTCCTGGCCGCCCGCCGCGAGGACGCCCTGCGCGACGCCGCCCGGGAGTGCGAAGACCT
>JAIEQO010000698.1 GCA_019747655.1 Gemmataceae bacterium
CCGTCCTTGTCGGCCCCGTCCCGGTCCGGGCCGCCCCGCCCGGGGGCCTCGCTGACCAGCCCGCCGACGGCCGGCTCCCCGCCGATGGCCGCCGGGTCGGTCTGGACGGTCGTCTCGTCCCGCATCCCGCGGATGGCGAACTCCTTGCCGCCCTCGTTCTGGGCGACGTTCATCACCTCGGTGTGCCACTTCGGGTCGACCTTCAGGGTCATCTGGCGGAGGATCACCCCCTCGGCCAGCCGGAAGTCGGCCTCCATCCCGATCTGGTTGGTACTCTCCATCGTGTAGTAGACGATGTGGTACGCCCCCTTCTTCTGCTTCTCGATCGGGTAGGCCAGCTTGTGGTTGTAGTTCCACTCCCGGGCGACCACGATCTGGGCCCCGTGCCGCTCCAGGATGTGGTGGACCTGGTTGCGGACGGCGTCGCCGTCGGCGGCCAGCTTGGTCGGGTCGAGCAGGAAGAGGGTTTCGTAGGTGTTGACCGGCATCAGAGCCCCTGGGAGGGCGGCCCGGAGTGGGCCGCGGGTTACCGTGGATCGCCCGGGGCCGGGGCCCCGGAGACCCCTCCCGCCCGCCGGGAGGGGAGCAACCTGTATCAGTTATAAGTGAACAGTGGTCGGTGAACAGTGAAGAGGAGGTCAGGCCGGCTTCGGCGGCTCGTCCGTCTTCTCCTGCTGCTTCGGCTTTTCCTTTTTCGCTTTCCCTTTGTCGCCGTCGTCGGCCGGGCCGTTGAACCGGTTCATGGCGGCCTCGGTCCCGCCCCGGACCCAGGCGACGACCGCCTGGGCGGCCAGGGCCACGGCGTCCTGCACGGCCGCCCGCTCGGCCGGCTTGAACCGGGAGAGGACGTGGTCGACGGCGTCCCCCGGGTTCGGCTGGCCCACCCCGATCCGGAGCCGGGCGTAGCCGTCGGTCCCGAGCTGGTCCTGGATGTTCCGCAGCCCGTTCTGCCCGCCGTGGCTCCCCTTCGCCCGGAGCCGGAGCTTGCCCAGCGGCAGGTTGAAGTCGTCGCAGACGACCAGCAGGGCGTCCGGCGGCAGCTTGTAGAAGTCCAGGGCCGCCCGGACCGACCGGCCGCTGAGGTTCATGAACGTCAGCGGCTTGACCAGGAGGACCGCCTCGCCCCCCTCCTTCGCCTCCGCAACCAGCGCCTCGAACCGCTCGCGGAACGTCGAACACCCCGGGGCCGCGGCCAGGGAGTCGACCACGTCGTACCCGACGTTGTGCCGCGTCCCGGCGTACTTCGGCCCGGGGTTGCCGAGCCCGACTACGACCTTCATGGCAGCAACCAGTGATCAGTGACCAGTAAGCAGTAAGCAGTAAGCAGTGTTCAGAACGAGATAATCGCCGACTGTTCACTGATCACTGCCCACTGATCACTTCTCCTCCGCCTCGTCCGCCTTCTTCTCCTTCTTGATGACCTCCGGCCCGGCCCCCGGCTCGGCCGGGGCGGTCGCGGCCGTCGGCTCGGCCCCGGCCAGCTTGAGCTGGACGACCACCGCCTCCGGGGCCTCCAGCACCGTCACCCCGGCCGGCAGGGTCAGCTCGCGGACGTGGATCGGGGCCCCGAGGGTCAGGTTCGTGATGTCGATCCGGATGGCCTCCGGGATGTCGGTCGGCGAGCACTCGACGTGGAGGGTGTGCAGCGGCTGGTCGAGGACCGCCCCGCCGGTCGCCTTCGGGCTGTTCCGCAGCTCGACGGGGACCGTCACCTTGACCCGGTCGGTGGCCGACACCCGGGCGAAGTCGATGTGCAGCATGTCCTTGCCGAACACGTCCCACTGGAGTTCGCGGATCAGGACCGTCTCGCTCTTGCCGTCGAGCTGGAGGTCGAGGACCCGGGCGTGCTGGACGCGGACGGCCCGGTCGAGGTCCTCGGCGCTGACGGCCACGGAGACGTTCGCCTCCTTGTGGCCGTAGACGATCCCGGGGACGAGGCCCTTCTTGCGGAGCTTGTCGGCCGCCCGGGACCCGGACCCGGTCCGCGGCTGGGCGGTCAGCTTGACGGCTTCGGCCATGTGTCACCCCGGCGGCCGGCTACCCTCTCGCGGGATCACCGCGGTACTCTCGCCCGGCCGCGACTGGTTCCGCAAACGCGAGCGGAGCCGCTTGCCCGGCAAGCGGCCCCGGCGCCCCACGAAGGGGCAGAAGGAGATTATGCCGACGCGGCGACCGACCGGCAAGGGTTAGGTCTGTTTTGGCGAGCGGGGGGCGTGAGCCCCCGGTTCCGCCACCGGGGGGCTCACGCCCCCGCTCGCCAAAGGAGGACGGCTACTGCTTGGGAGCGTTCGGCTTGGCCGGCTGTTGCCCGCCGGACCGCGGGTCGGCCGGCTTGTCCTGGAGGTCCCGCAGCCGCTTGGTCAGCTCCTCGATCTCGGCCCGGAGCTTGGCCGCCTCGATGTCCGAACGCCCGTCCGGGGCCGCCTGCTTCGACAAGGCGTCGGCCGCGTCCCGATACCGCTTCAGGACGGCCGGGTCGGCGGACTGCGGGTACGTCTTCAGCCAGTTCTGGAAAGCCTCCCGCGTCCTTGGGTCGGACACGTCCGGTGTCCATTTCGCCCCGAACTGCTTGAGGAGTTCCTGCTCGAAGTTCGTGGCCGTCGCGCCGGGCTTGGCCGGATCGGTGGGGGTCAACTGGATCGCCGCGAGGCCGGACGCCTTGACCGCGTCGAAGACCCCCTGGAGTTCGTCCCACGGGGCGTCCTTCGGGACGAAGATGCGGACCCCGGTGCCGGCCGGGGTGGTCTTCCCGACCCGGGCGAGGTACCGGGCGAGCACGGCCCGGTTGTCGAACGTCACGGTGCCGATCGCCGGCCCCTCCGGGGAGTATTCCTTGACCTGGTACGGGGCCCCCTTCGCCCCGACGGTCAGGTGGAACAGGAAGTTGCCCGTCACAGCGGCCGGGTTCGCGGCGGGGGGATACGCCGCCTTCTGACCAAGAGCCGCCCGCTGCTTGCGGATGTTCTGGAGTTGGGCCTGGGCGTCTTCCGCGTTCTTCCGAGCTACCTCCAAGTCCCGCTTGACCTGTTCCTTGACCGACTCGCTGTTGTCGAGCCATTCTTGAAGCTGTTGAACGCGCGCGCGTGTAGGTTCGATGAGTTGTTGGGCATCGATCTCGCGGCGGTAGAGATCGTCGGCGCTGTCACCGGCCTTCTGGGCGGCCGGCTTCGCCGCGGCCGGGTCCTTCTTCCGTAGCTCGTCGATGGCCCGCAGCCTGGCGGCCGCGGCCTGCCGCTTCTGCTGGGCGTCGGCGGCGGTCGCCTTGAACCGGGTCAGGGCGATCTCGCTGTCGAGGAGTTCGGCCTTCGACACGGACCCCCGGTCGAAGTTCTTCCGGATCAGCTCGACCTTCTCGGTCGCCAGCCGGACGCCGTCCTGGGCCGCCTTCAGCGCCTCCTCGGCGGCTTCGAGGTCGATCTTCAGCAGGTCGAGGTCGACCTGGGCGGGCGGGGCCGGCTGGGCGACCGGGTCGAACAGGCCGCGCTTGGCCGGCGGGTTCTCGGCCGCCTTCAGCCGGGCGAGGACGCCGGCCCGCTTCTGGCGGGCGTTGGCGGCGTTCTCCTCGAACCGGGTCAGGGTGATCTTGTCCTGGAGCAGCTCGTTGTCCGTGATCGTACCGGCCTTCGCCGCCGCCTCGGCCAGCTTGAGCTTGTCGCGGGTCAGCCGGAGCCCGTCCTCGGCGGCCTTCAGGGCGTCCTCGGCCGCGGCCAGCTCGGCCTTCAGGGCGTCCAGGTCCGCGGCGGTCGGGGCGTCGAGCCGGGTCGCGAGGCCGGCCACGTCGTACACCCGGGAGGCCGGCGGCCCGTCGCCGTCGCCGGCGATCCCGGGGACCGGGCGGACGCTGACGCCCACCCCGATCCCGGCCCCGAAGACCACGCACAGGGCGGCCGCGGCGGCCGTCGCCTTCTTCACCCAGAACATGTGGAGGACCCCTTCGACCAGTTGGGAGACGGCGGACGACGCCCCGGCGGCCGCCACGACTTTTCCATCCACCGCCGCCCGGACCGTGTTCGCGGCCAGCACCGCCGGCATCCCGAGGCCGCCGGCCGCCAGCAGCCGGGCCGGATCGTGCGACCGCAGTAGGCCCCGGAGCCGGTCGAGGCCGCGGGACAGGAGCGACGACAGGGTGCCCTCCGGGCAGCCGAGGAGGGCGGCCGCGTCCCGCCGGGTCCACCCCTGGAGGTGGCACAGGACGAGGGCCGTGCGGTACTTCTCGGGGAGTGACAGGAGGGCGGCGTCGAGGTCGGCCCGGAGGTCGATCGTCGCGGGCCCGGCGGACGGGTCGGCGGTGGTCAGCGACAGCGGCCGGCGGCGGGCCAGCCCCCGGGCGTTCCGCCGGCGGGCGTTCCGGGCCGTCCAGGCTGCCACCCGGTAGAGCCACGGCCCGACGGCGGAGTGGCCGGTCAGCCGATGGGCCCGGCGGACGAGCACGAGGAACGACGCCTGGAAGGCGTCCTCGGCGTCGGCCGGGTCGGGCAGGAGGCGGCGGCAGGCCCCCCAGACGAGCGGCCCGTGCCGGCGGACCAGTTCGGCGAACGCCGCCTCGTCCCGGTCGTCCCGGAAGGCGGCCAGGAGCTGGCCGTCGGTCCGAACCTCGACCAGGGCGGACAGCCGGCGGGAGAGGCGGGCGGCGACGATCGACATGCCCTTATCATGTCGCCACCGGGGCCGGCGCGTGCAACAAATTCCGGACGCCGCCCCAGGTGATGGCCGCGAGGACGAGGCAGCCGCCGATCGGCTGGAGGGCGAGCTGGTGGACCGGCCGGCCGCCCGGGAAGCTGTCGCGGACGACCAGGAAGGCGAGCAGGGCGTACCCGCACAGGGCCAGCGACAGCCGGAGGCAGTCGGCGAACGACCGCGGCCGCCACGCGAGTACGAGGGCGACGGCCGCCGCCGGGCCGAGGACGACGTAGGTGTGCGGCTCGGTGGCGGGGCCGAGGACCGTGACCCAGCCGCAGCCGAGGCCGAACGCCAGCGGGACCGCGGCCCGCGGGTTGCGGCGGGCGACCAGCAGCACCAGCCCGGCCATCCCGACGGCCACGCCGAGCTTGAGCGCGAGGTAGGCGGTTCGGAGCGGCGGCGTGCCCCACACCCGGCAGACGAGGAACACGTCCTGAGGGGCCCGGCCGGGGTCAGCATAGGCCCGGTCGTCGGCCCGGACGCTGTGGACGAACTCGCCGCACTGGCGGGCAACGTAATCCGGCGACTGGGCCAGGAAGGGGAGGGCAGCGAACCCGAGGCACCCGGCCGCGAAGACTGGGAGTGTCCTTCGGCGGGCGAGGCCGACGAGGAGCGCGACCGCGATCGGGTAGACCTTCAGGCCGGCCGCGAGGGCCAGCCACCCCCCGGCCGTGCGGAACCGGGATCGCGCGGCGTGGGCCGCGCCGAAGAGGAGTCCGCCGATGAGCAAGAGGTTCGTCTGGCCGTTGTTCAGGCTCGGGACGGCGGTGATCGCCGTGAGGGCGAAGACGGCCCCGGTCTCGCCGGGCGTGAGCGGCCGGGGCAGGCCGTCCCGGAGCCACGCCCGCAGCCCGAGGAGGAAGACGGCCGCCCCGAGGCCCCGCCAGAGGAGGCCGACCGCCTTCTCGGGGATCACGGTGAGCGGCACGAACGCGGCCGCCACCCACGGCGGGTTGCGGAAGATGTCCATCCCCTTCGAGACGCGGTACAGGTCGTCGCCGGCGAGCCAGTGGTGGGCCGCCGCCAGGTAGATGGGCACGACCGTGTGCGACCGGGCCGGCCCGACCAACACCCGCCCGGCGACGCCGACAAGCAGCACCGCCCAGATGAGCACCGCGACCCGCTGGGCCGGGTGGAACTGGACGACCCGAACTGCCGCGGGCAGACGGAATCGGGGCAGGGCGGAGGTCATCCGGTGGCCCCCCGGTAGCGGTCCACGAACCAACTTACCGACTCGGCAAAGGCGTCTAGCGAGAACGGGGTCGGTTCCCGCATCTCCAGCGACACCCGGCCGGCGTACCCGCGGTCGGCCAGCTCGGCGGCGAAGGCGGCGTGATCGACCCGGCCCGACGCACCCGGCGGGGCGAGGTTCGGCTCGCTGACGTGGAAGTGGTGGAGCAGGTCGAAGCCGGCGTCGAACGCCTCCCGGATCGGGTCGCCGGCCAGGGTCATGCAGGCGGTATCGAGGTGAAGGCCGAGCGCCGGGTGACACAGCTCGCGGACGAAGGCGGCCGCCTCGGCCGCGGTGGTGACCCAGTCGGCCCCGTACTCGGGCGGGTTCGCTTCCAGCACGATCGTCGCGTTGGCGTCCCACGCCGCGTCGGCCAGTTCGCGGAAGAAGCCGGCGGCGATGGCGTGCGCCTCGGCCGCCGGGAGCGCCCCGACCTGTCGGTTCTTCGGTGAGCCGAACACCAACGACCGAGCACCGAGCCGGGAGCAGAGCCGTACGATGGACCGCAGATAATCGAGGGTGTTCCGGCGGGTTTCGGCCGACTCGAAGATCGTCAGCTCGGGCCGGCCGAACAGGAGGGCCTGCGCGGCGACGATGGGGAGGCCGCGGTCCTCCCACGACCGGCGGTAGGCGTCGATCTCGGCGTCGGTCGCGGCGAGCGGGTCCGGGAACGCCTTCGTCGGGGCGACCTCGATGCCGGTCACACCGAGGCCGCGCAACACCCCGGCGACGGTTTCATCCTGGTCACGCGGCCAGGCGATGTTCGAGACGGCCAGCCTCACGCCGCGGCCCCCGCCAACTGCCGCCGCTCGGCGGCCACGAACGCCGCCAGCCCGGCCAGCACCCTGTTCCGGTCCTCGACGTACCCGTCCCGGCCGCCGAACACATCGGCGTGCTTGGTCCGCACGTCGTACCGGGCCGGCGGCGTCCCGGGATCGTTGTGGAACTCTTCGCCGAACGCGGCCCGGGCGACCTCGCCCATCGTCACCGGCTCGGTGGCCAGGTTGGCAACGGTGAGCCCGGCCCGGAGGGCGGCCGTGATGTCCCGCCACAGCCGGCCGAGGGGGTAAAACTGGTACGCCGCCCCGGCGTGGACCTTCTCCAACTGGTTGTTGTGGAGGAGGTCGTAGAGCGCGTTCTTCTTCAGCCCCGGGCCGTACAGGGCCGGCAGCCGCACGCTCAGCACCCGCGGGAAGTGGCCGGCCGCCCGCCGTTCGAGTTCGAGCCGGTGCCGGCCGTAGGGCGTCTGGGCCGCCGGGTCGATGAGCGAGTCTTCGTCTACCCCGGACGGCGTTGGGTAGACGGCCACGGTCGAGACGACCACGACGGTCGCCGCCCGGCAGGCGGCGACGTTCTCCCAGAGCCGGTCGAGGCAGGCCCGGTCGGCGACCGGGTTGGCGTTGGCGATCCACATCGCGGCCGGCATGGCGCTGACCACCAGGGTGTCGAACCGCCGGCCGCGGACGGCCTCGACGTTCTTCGAGTTGAACCAGGCGTCGAACCGGTGCCGGGCGGCCAGGTTGCCGCCGACGAACCCGGTGTGGCCGATCAGGGCGTCGGGCATGGGCGTGTCCCTGCTAGTATCTTCACTCACACTCGCACTAGCCACTCACACTTTCCCCGGCGGGTTGTACCGCCCGAGGCAGGCGGCGAAGAGGCACCGCAGCACCCGCAGGTTGCCGCGGACGGGGGTGATCTTGGTCGGCGTCGGGCCCTGGGCCGGGTAGCGGCGGGCGACCGGGACCTCGCAAACGCGGAACCCGAGCCGGGCCGCCCGGACGGCCAGGTAGTAGTGCAGCTCGTACCCGCCGAACACGTCCCGGAAGACGGCCACCCGCGGGTCTTCGAGCAACCGCCGGCTGTAGGCCCGAAACCCGTTAGTCGTGTCGGTGTACCGCCGCCGCGAGGCGAGCGACAGCAACGGGGCGTGCAGCAGCTTGACCCCGAGCCACCGGCTCAGCGGCAGGTTCTCGGAGACGCCGCCGCGGACGAACCGCGACCCCTGCACGTGGTCGAAGCCGGCTTCGAGCTTGTCGACAAAGGCCGGGACCGCGTCCACCCCGTCCTTCCCGTTGCCGTCGATGACTACGACACCCTTGTACCCCCTCGCGAGCGCCCACGAGAAGGCCATCCGCATCTGGGCCCCGAGCTTCCCCGGCCCGGTCTTGGTCAGCAGCGTGTTCACCCCGAGCGGCCGGAGGACGGCCGGGTCGGTCGAGCCGTCGGTGCTGCCGCCATCGGCGACCACCACATCGGCCACGCCCCGGCACGGCCCCCGCATCGCCGCGAGCTGCTTCTGGAGCTTGCCGTCCTCGTTCAGCACGAACACGCAGACGCAGTACTCGGCCCCTTTCGGGGCGAACTCGTCGGCCCGATACGCCGGCACCCCGGTCATCGGCCGTCCTCCGTGGCGGCGGCCGTGACATTCCGGCGAGCCGGGTCGGCGAGCATGACGGCGCTGGCTTGCTCCTCCCGGACGTGGTAGAGGGGGCGGTCGACGGCCTCGTCCAGCAGCCGGCCGAGGTGCTCGCCGATCAGGCTCAGCATCAGGAACACCAGTACGAACAGCCCGCTCACCTGGAGGCTCAGCGTCGTCCACCCGGGCATCACGTCCGGCCGGGTCAGGTACACCCCGACGACGTACAGGCTGTAGAGGAAGCTGAGCCCGCTGCCGACGAGGCCGAGGGCGCTGACCACCCGGAGCGGGGCCGGGGAGCCGTTGACGGCCATGCTGGCGGCCGCCCGGGCCGCCCGCCGGAGGTTCACCCGCGGCGGCTTCCCGCCCCGGGCCAGGAACCGGTACGGGTGTTCCTCGGCGGCCAGCCCGATCTCGGCCAGCAACTGCCCGAAGAACCGCCGCCGCCGCCGCACCCGGGTGAGGGCGTTCACCGCCGACCGGCTCAGGCAGCGGAAGTTCCCGCCGGCCCGGACCGGGTCGAGCCCCAGCACGCCCCGGGCGGCCCGGTGGAACCCCCACCGGAGCAGCCGGTAGGCCGGCCCCGGCGGGGACGGGTACGGGGCCACCCCGACGACCACGTCGGCCCCGGCCCGGCCCCGCTCGACCAGGGCCGGAATCTCCCCCGGCGGGTCGAACTCCGGGTGCAGGGTGACGACGAAGTCGCCGATGGCCGCGTCCAGCCCGGCCATCACCGCCGTCTCGGCCTTCTGCCGCCGCGACAGCCGCAGGTAGCGGACGCAGCGGTGGGTCCGCAAGAGCCCGCGGACGACGGCCGGGGTCTCGTCCCGCGACCCGTTGTCGATCAGGACCAGCTCGAAGTTGGCGTACCGGGCGTCGAGGGTGCGGACCGTCTCGGCCACGAACGCCGGCAGGAACCGGGCGTAGCTCCGGACCACGGCGACCGCCGAGACGAACGTGTCGGACCGGGTCATGCCGCCACCCGGGCGGGGGCCGCCCAGCCGAGGTGATTCGTCAGCTCGTCGGCCACGTCGTAGACGTTGTCGATCTTGCCGCCGAGGACGACGTGGTAGTTCGGGAGGCCGTGGTCGGGGCGGAAGAGGATCGGCCGGCTGTCGTCGGCCTCGCTCCGGGGCAACACCGTCTTCACCTCCCAGAGCGAGCCGCGGTATTCGCACCCGGCCAGAGCCGGCATGTACCGGGCCGCGTCGCGGGCCATGTGCGGGAAGGCGGTCCGCTTGTCGGCCGTGGCGACCACCTCGTCGGCCGGCAGGTGGCCTTCGCCCGGCAGGCCGTCGTACCAGTGGCCGTGCGGGGTGTAGCGGACGTGGCTGAGGCTGCGGAGCCCCTGCGGCGGGAACGGCATGCAGGAGAAGAACGGCCCGTCCATGACCGTCACCCCGACGTTTCGGAACCCCTCGGGCACCTCGACCAGCGCCATCTCCGTCAGCTCGTGCTTGAGCGGGATGACCGGCAGCCCGGAGGCCGCCCCGACGGCGTTCGTATTGGCGTACCCACAGCTCACGACCATCCCCGCGTGGACCTCGGCGTCGGCGAGCCGCACATGGATCGATCCTCCGGGTAGCGGCTCGACCTGCTCGGCGGGTGTATTCAATCGGATCACGGCACCCGCTCGGCGGATCCGTTCGGCCATCAGCCGCTTCAGCTCGGCCGAGTCGAAGGCGAACTCCGTCACCCGGAATACGTCCTCGATCAGGTCGAGATCGAACAGCCGTCGCTCGTTCGGGGTCGCTCGCTCGGTCGCCGCCCCGACCCGCCGCATGGCCGCGACGAACTGCGCCGCCGTCACCTTCGAGTCCCGCCGGGCGACGGCGTACAGCTTGATGAAGTCACTCCGGACGGCGGGCCGGAACTCGTCCACGAACCGGGGGAAGTTGGCCCGGCTGCGGGCCGCGGTCAGGACGCTCCGCGGGTAGTGGTAGCCGGCGTGGACCCGGGCCTGGTTGGCGTAGGACGCCCGGGCCATCAGCTCCGGCCCGCGCTCCACGAGCAGCACTCGCGGCAGCCGGGCGGCCAGCGTCTCGGCCAGGTACAGGCCGTAGAACCCGCCGCCGATCACCAGGGCGTCCCACCGCTCGGCCATAAGGCCCCCGGGGTTTCACCCCGGGCTATGCTGTGGCAGCCCTTCAGGCTGCGAAACCCGGCCCCGACCCCGAAGGGGTCACACATCACAGCCCGGGGTGAAACCCCGGGTTCGCTTTACGCGGCCTCCGCGGCCCCGCGGGCGTAGGAGGCCGGGCCGGGCACGCCCCGCTTCGACGCCCGGATGAACGCGACCAGCTCCCGCACTGCCGGGAAGCCGCCGTCCTCGGCCTCGATCCGCAGCAGCGCCGCCGGGATCGTCAGCCCCCGGGTGTAGATCGTCCGGAACGCCCGGCGGACGGCCTGGACCTCGGCCGCCGCGGCCCCGGCCCGCCGCAGCCCGACCACGTTCACCCCGCACACCCGGTTGACCTCGCGGATCACCCAGAACGGCGGCACGTCCAGGCTGGCCGCCGACACCCCGCTGATCAGGGCCAGCCGGCCGACCCGGCAGAACTGGTGGACGGCCGAGTTGCCGGAGAAGAACACCCGGTCGCCGGTCTCGACGTGGCCGGCCAGCAGGGCGCTGTTCGCATAAACGCCGTGGTTGCCGACCCGGCAGTCGTGGCCGACGTGGCTGCCGGCCATGAACAGGTTGCCGTCGCCGATTATCGTGGAGCCGGTCCCCGGCCCGACCCCGGCCGGCATCCCGCGGTTGACGGTGACGTGCTCCCGGAAGGTGTTGGAATCGCCGATCGTGATCGTCGTTCGCTCGCCCGCGTAGGCCGTGTGCTGGGGCGGGCCGCCGATCACCGCCCCGGCGGCGAACGTATTGCCCTTGCCGGCGGTCAGCGGCCCGCACAGGTGGGCGTGCGGGCCGACGGTACACCCCGGACCGAGTGTCACCGGGCCGTCAATCACCGCGAACGGGCCGACCCGAACGTCCGGCGCCAGGGCCGCTTCCGGCGAGATCACCGCGGTCGGGTGAACGAGCGGGGGTGTCATGGGCGTCCTTTCCCAGACGGCCGGCGGCCCGGCGGGCCCCCCTGTTTACGCCATCCGCCGGGGCCGTTCCAGGCCAATTTCCGACACCCGGGGCCGAACCCGACAGTAGAGTACCGGGCGGCCCACCCCGGGACGGCTTGCCCCCGGCCCGGGGCGGGTGCGAGAATCGAGGGGGGACGGCAAGGGTCCGGGGCCCTGACATGGTGGGCGAATACCAGTGCGGCCGCGGCCACCGCTGGTCCCCCGAGCCGGGGGTCGTCGGGGCCCCGCGCGCCTGCCCGGTGTGCGGCGACACCGCCGTCATGGCCGCCGACCTGACCATCGACCTGCGGCCCGACGGGAGCAAGTTCGTCCCGGAGTCCGGCGGTTCCTCCCTGGTCCAGTTCACCGACAACCCGGACCCGCCGTCCGGCGAGCCGCCCGGGTCGGTCCCGGGGTACGAGCTGTTGCACGAGGTCGGCCGGGGCGGCATGGGGGTGGTGTACAAGGCCCGGCAGACGGCCCTCGGCCGGGTGGTGGCCCTGAAGATGATCCTGGCCGGGGCCCACGCCGGGCCGGCCGACCGGGAGCGGTTCCGGCGGGAGGCCCAGGCGGTCGCCGCGCTGCAGCACCCGCACATCGTCCAGGTGTTCGAGGTCGGGGAGGCCGGCGGGCACCCGTACCTGGCCCTGGAGTACGTCGCGGGCGGCAGCCTGGCCCAGTACCGGCCGGGACAGCCGTGGCCGGCCCGGGAGGCGGCGGCCCTGGTCGAGCTGCTGGCCCGGGCCGTCCACTACGCCCACGGCCAGGGCGTCGTGCACCGCGACCTGAAGCCGGCGAACATTTTGCTGGCCGGAGTCGTCAAGTCGTCAAGTCGTCAAGTCGTCACGTCAGGCGATCAGTCGGGCTCCCGACTTGACGACATGCGACGTGACGACTTGATGACGCCCAAAATCACGGATTTTGGGCTGGCCAAGCGCCTGGACTCGGCCCCCGGGGACGACGGCCCGACCCGGACCGGGGCGGTGATGGGCACCCCGAGCTACATCGCCCCGGAGCAGGCCGCCGGGAAGGCCCGGGAGGTCGGCCCGGCGGCCGACGTGTACTCGCTCGGGGCCGTCCTGTACGAGCTGCTGACCGGCCGCCCGCCGTTCCGCGGCGAGACCCCGCTCGACACCGTCTTGCAGGTCCTGAAGGACGATCCGCTGCCGCCCCGGCGGGTCCAGCCGGGCGTCCCGAAGGACCTCGACACGGTCGTCCTCAAGTGCCTGAACAAGGAGCCGGAGCGGCGGTACGCCTCGGCCTTCGCCCTGGCCGAGGACCTGCGGCGGTATCTGGCCGGCGAGCCGATCGTGGCCCGGCCGCTCGGCCCGTGGGGGCGGGGGCTGAAGTGGGCCCGGCGGCACCCGGCGGCGGCCGCGTTCGCCGGGATGACGGTCGCCGCCACGGTCGCGGTGGTGGCCGTCCTCGGGGTGGCCTACGCCCAGGTCCGGGAGGCGGTCGTCCAGAAGGAGAAGGAGGCCGAGGTCGCCCGCCGGGCGACCGACCGAGAGGCCGCCGAGCGGCGGCGGGCCGAGGACCTGACGTTCGAGGCCCAGGCCGCCTGGGCCGAGGCCGCCATGCAGTCGGCCGAGCTGGAGCGGGCGGCCGAGCGGAACCGGCGGGCCGCCTACGCCCTCCAGCTCGCCCAGGTGGCGGCCCTGGCCGAGCGGGACCCGGACCGGGCGGCCAAGCTCCTGGACGACCCCGGCCGGTGCCCGCCGGACCTGCGGGACTTCACCTGGGGGCACCTCCGCCGGCTCTGCCGCCGGGAGGACCGGGTGTACGTCGGCCACCCGCCCGGGGAGGCCCTGAACGCGGTCGCCGTCGCCCCCGGCGGGGCGTTCGTGGCCACCGCCGGGGAGCACGGCCCGGTCCACGTCTGGGACCCGCGGACCGGCCGGCTGATGGCGCTCCTGACCGGCGGCTGGGGGGCGGTCCGGGGGTTGGCGTTCAGCCCGGACGGCGGGGCCCTGGCCGCGGCCGGGGAGAACGGCACAGTCCGGGTGTGGGAGTTCCCGGCCGCCGTCCTGGACACCGCCCGGCGGACCATGTCCGCGGTCCCGCTCATCCAGACGGTGATGCCGTCGGTCAGCCTGCCGGCGGCCCTGATCCTGCCGGTCGGCGGGCGGGTCCCGGCCGACTGCGTCGCGTTCAGCCCGGACGGGCGGACCCTGGCCGCCGGGCTGGGGAACGGGACGGTCCGGTTCTGGGACCTGGCCGGGTGGCGGGCCAACCCGCTCGACGCGGCCGCTGCCGGCGGGGTTGGGGCGGTCGGGCTGGCGGCCGCCCGCGGGGACGAGGTCAAGGCGGCCGGCGAGGTCCCGGTCCCGGGCGGGGCTGT
>JAIEQO010000124.1 GCA_019747655.1 Gemmataceae bacterium
GAACCGCTTCCCCTGTGGCCCCTCGGCCCGGGCCGCGGCCGCCCGCCCGTACCCGTCCCGGACCCACTCCGGCACCTTCGCCGACCCGGCCCGGGCGACCAGGAGCGCCGCCCCGACCAGCGGCCCCAGCTCGCCCGCCACGTCCGCGTCGGCCGCCTTCGCCGGCAGCGGAGCCCCGCTCAGGACGTAGGGGTCGTCCCCCCGGGCGGCGACGTGGAGCGGGTCCTCCGGCCGGGCCCCGGCCACCGCCCGCATGAACCGGGCGAACTCGGCCCGCTCCGGCAGGTGGACGACCGCCAGCTTCCCCGGCCAGGGCTCCTCCTTCGGGTCGAACCGCAGCCCTTTCCGGGCGGCGGCGTGGGTCTTCTGGAGCAAGGCGGCGACCGCCTTCGCCCGGGCCTCCGGCAGGGGTGTGAACAGGATCAGGTTGTCGGTCTCCGCGACGGTCAGCTTGCCGACCTCGGCCTTGGCCAGGTTCGCCTCGGCCGCCTTCCGCTGGCGGTCCGACACCTCGTCGGCCCGGGCGAGGGCGACTGCCAGCAGAACACCGGTCGGGATGACGAGCAAGCGAGCGGCGGGCATGACGGCTCCGGAACAGTTCATCCTTGACAGGATAACAGGATGAGACAGGAACGAGACCAGAGGGCCGATATCCCAATCCTGTCCATCCTGTTATCCTGTCAAAACTCTTCTTCCCACCGTAGCACGCGGCCCAGGACCCCGGCCTTGGCCAGGCTGACCAGTACCGCCAATGGCAAGAGCCCGAGCCCGGCGGCCAGGTAGTCCAGGCCCGGCACCTCGGCCCGCAGGGCGACGTACCCCCGCCACCCGGCGATCGCCGCCCACGCCGCCGGGACCACCCCGCCGGCCAACACCCGCCAGGCGTCCCGCCGCCGCAGGCCGAGGGCGATCTGGAACGCGGCCACCGCCGCCAGCGGCCACGCCCGCGGCTCGGTCAGCTCGTCCCACGCCAGGGTCCCCGGGCCGACCACCGCCAGCGCCAGGGCGGCCGCCGCAAACCCGTCGGCCCCGACCGCCACCCCCCGGCCCCAGGCGTACAGGTAGAACGCCCCGGCCGCGAGGACCGTCACGAACAGCGGCGTGCCTCCGAGAACGGCGATGAACCGGGCCAGGAATCCGGTGTACGCCGCGTCCGCGGAGTGGCCCACGCCGGCGAGCGCGACCAGCCCGGCCGGGACCGCCAGGGCGACCCACCGCACCGTTGGACGGTCCCGTTCGAGCCCGAGTTCCAGAAGCAGGGCGGCGACGGCGAACCCGAACGGGACCACGAAGTACGGTCCGAAGATCAGGCTCTCCCGGTCGGCCCCGCCGAGCAGGTGGAACGACCAGCACAGCAGGAACGCCCGGGCCGGGACAGCCAGGCCGAGGAACACGAACAGCGACCACGGGTAGAACGGCCACGGCCACGGGCTGCCGGTGCCGCGGACGTAGTCCGGACCCCGTCGGACCGCCGGCAGGAGGGTGAACACGACCAGCCCGGCGGCCGGGGAGAAACCCCACAGGAGCCACTGCAGCGGCCCGCCGCGGGGGTCGTGGAGGTACGGGGTGAGGAGGATCGGGTAGAGGAAGAAGAGGGCCAGCGCCAGGTAGTACGGCACCCGGAACCCGGCCGGCAGGCGGAGCCGGATGCCCCGCAGGACGCCCTCGGTCACGAGGACGGCGAACCCGAGGCCGGCGAGGTTCAGGCCCGCCCCCCGGACCGGGTCGGCGACGAGCAGGTCGTCGAACGTCACGGACGTGGCCAGGAACATCAGCACGACGAGCAGCAGGACCGTCCGCACGTCGTCCCAGACGCCGGCGAACCGGACCAGGAGCAGGGCGGCGGCCGCGAGCAGCAGGGTGTACCCGCCGAGCCCGGCCATCAACAGCCAGCTCCCGGCGTCCGGGTCCTGGGCGTCGAACGACAGCCGCAGCCCGAACAGGAACAGCCCGGCGCTGACGACGTACAGCGGGTTGCCGGTGGCCACCCAGCCGAGCAGGGTGCGGCCGCCGTAGGTCGGCGGGCCCGGCGGGGGCGGGGGCAGAACGGGGTCAACGGGCCGATCGGCCGACGACATGGCGGCGCCCTCGGGTTGAGGGGCGGCCGGGATGACGTGACGGGATGGGCCGCCCGCAGATGAGACGGCCGGCGGCCCGGGGCATTTCAGCGGCCCCGCGGCTCGGGACGATCGCCGGCGGGGGCCGACGCCGCTCACCCCTTCCACACCGCCACCTGGCCCGTCCGCAGGGCGACGTTCGCCAGGTGGGCGGCGGCCGCGGCGCTCACCCCGGCCTCGGCCGGGGCGTTCGGCTTGGCCCGCGACCGGCAGCACTCGACCCAGTTGGTCAGGTGGACCAGCTCGCCGTCCGGCTTGTCGTAGAAGTCCAGGCCCCGCTCGCCGGTCCCGACGATCAGGCTGCTCGGCGGCAGCTTCTTGCCCCGGTCCGGGATCACCTCGTACCGGCCGCGGTCGACGTACAGCGTCCCCCCGGTCCCGTTGAACTCGGTCATCGCCCCCACCCGGTTGCTGCTGAACGTCCCCTCGAAGTGGACCTGCACGCCCCGGTCGGGATACCGCAGGAGCGTCTGCACCGTGTCCGGCGTCTCCCACACGTCCTTCGCGGAGTACCAGTCGCCGACGCTGGCGGCCGACTCCGGGTGGTCGAGGTCGAGGAACCAGTGGACCACGTCGATCCAGTGGACCATCAAGTCCGTGAACAGGCCGCCGCCGAAGTCCCAGAACCACCGCCACTGGCGGAACCGGTAGGCGTCGAACGGCTGGTCCTTGACCGGCCCCAGGAACCGCTTCCAGTCGACCGACTTCGGGTCCATCGGGTCCTTGTACCGGGTGGCCCGGTTGGCGTTCCGGTTCCACGAGCACTTGACCTTGTGGACCGTCCCGACGGTGCCGGCCTTGAGCACCTCCCGGGCCTTCGCCAGGTGCGGCATGCTCCGCTGCTGGGTGCCGACCTGGACCACCCGCTTGTTCTGATTCTGCGCGTCGATGACGGCCTTCCCCTCGCTCAGGTCGTGGGTCAGCGGCTTCTCGACGTACACGTCCTTGCCGGCGGCGCAGGCGGCCACGGTGAGCGGGACGTGCAGGTGGTCCGGGGTCCCGATCAGGACGGCGTCCACGTCCGCGCGGGCCACCAGCTCCTCGTGGGCCTTCGTCGTGAACGCCCGGGGGTCGGCCAGCTTCTTCCCCTCGGCGAGGTTGACATCCCAGACATCACAGACGGCGGTGATGGTGACGTTCGGGACCTGGGCGAGCGACTTCATCAGCCCGCGGGCCCGGCCGCCGGGGCCGATCACCCCGACCCGGAGGGTATCGTTGGCCTTGAACCCGCGGGCGGACTCGACGGACGTACCGGCCAGGAGGGCGGCCGTCCCGGCGGCCAGGAACTCGCGGCGGTCGAACGCGGACGACATGGGGGGGCTCCGTGGGGGAGGGAATCCCCACACGGTACACCCGGGGCGGGCGGAAGGGAAGCGCGTGGCCGACGGGCCCGGCCTCAGCGCGGGGCCCAACTCGGCTTCACGTCCATGGCCCGGCTGGCGCTGCGGAGGAGGAGCACGAACAGCCCGCCCGAGACGAGGGTGGCCGCCAGCAGGCCGCCGAGCCACGCCCACCGCTGCCCGCCGTCGTGGGCCATCGGGACGAGGACGGTGGCGGTGGCCAGGGCCATGCAGATGCAGGCGAACGCGACGATGAGTAGGACCTTCCAGGCCGGCATGGTCGCCTCCGGGGGGAGTCCGGGGCACGCGGCGGAAGACGCCGTGTGTCAGGATATTTTAAACCATTCCAACTGTTAAATCCAATCCAGTCTTGCGTAGCGTGACGAGTCGGGTCCGAAATATTCGGTTGGCCCCGGAACTGCCGGCGGTCTGGTGGGATGTCCGTCCCGCCGTCCCGGAACGTGGCCCGTCGAGCCCGGGCACGCAGATACCCCGTGCGGGGGAAGCCCCACCGCCCCGGGGTCGGGGCGGTGGGAAGCGGCCGCCGGCCGGTCGCGGGGCGCTACCGCGTCGCCCAGACCTGGGCCACCAGCGGGAAGCCGAACAGGGTGGTCTCGTCGTCGGCCAGCCGGAGCAGGTCGGCCGTCACCCGGTCGGCCTCCTCCTGGGTCGCCAGCCCCTCGCTCACCAGTTCCGGGGCGAACTCGGCGAACGTCATTCCCAAGAGCCGCTTCTCCTCCCCCCGCACGGCCAGGGCGAAGTTGGCCCCGACCTCCGGGCGGGCGAACCCGGCCGCGCGGAACAGTTGGTGGAGCGACGCCCCCAGGGAGAAGTTCTCGCCCCGCCGCTCGCCCAGGGCGGTGTTCAGGGCGAAGAACCGGGTCATCGCCTCGGCCGGCGGGTCGCACAGCCAGACGCCCAGGTCCATCTCCTCGCAGACGACCTGCCCGCCGGGCCGGACCAGGGACCGCATGGCCGCCAGGGCGTCGGCCGGGCGGGTCAGGTGCATCAGGACCGACCGGCAGGAGGCCAGGGCGGCCAAGCGCGGCCTTTGGGCGGACGCGGAGCCTGTGCCGCCGTGGGAGTGGCGGCGGAAGAATTAGCGGCGGTGTGTTGGTTACACATGGGTCGTGGTGGCGTACAATCTCAACCAGGCCCCTGCGGTGCTACCATGAACCGACCCGTCCGGCCGCCTTCACGCTGATCGAGCTGTTGGTGGTGATCGCCATCATCGCCGTCCTCGTCGGGCTGCTCCTGCCGGCCGTCCAAAAGGTCCGGGAGGCCGCCGCCCGGACCCGGTGCCTGAACAACCTCAAGCAGATCGGGTTGGCTTGCCACGGGTATCACGACCAACACGGTCGGCTACCGGCCGGCATCAGCCTGAAGGCCGACGGCGGCCGGTACGCTTATCTGGGCTGGACGGCCCGCGTACTCCCGTATCTCGAACAAGACCAATTGTGGCAGCAGGCGGCGGCCGCTTTTCGGTCGGACCCTAACCCGTACTCCTTCTACGGCCACGCCGCCCACCTACCCGTTCTCGGCCACGCCGTCCCTACTTTCGCCTGCCCTTCGGACCCCCGGGTCGGCCAGACGGCCGAACTGGCCACGGTGTCGGTGGCATTCACCTCCTACCTCGGGGTGTCCGGCACGGACGCGGCCCGGCGGGACGGCGTGCTGTTCCCGGACTCGGCCGTGAGCTTGGTCGGGATATCGGACGGGGCGAGCCAAACTGTCCTCGCCGGCGAGCGGCCGCCGCCGCCCGACCTGAAGTTTGGGTGGTGGTACCGGGGGTGGGGGCTCAACCGCGACGGGGCCGCCGAGATGCTGCTCGGGGCCCAAGAGGTCAACACCATCCCCCACCGGTATCCGTGCCCCCGAGGGGCGTATCGTTTCGGCCCTGGCCGGCCGGACGACCAATGTGCCATGTTCCACTACTGGAGCCTACACCCCGGCGGGGCGAACTTCGCGTTCGCGGACGGCGGGGTACGATACCTGGCCTACACCGCGATCCGTGTGCTCGACGGCCTGGCCACCCGCGGCGGCGGGGAGGTCGTCGGGGGCGAGTGGTAGGTCGGTCACCGCCCGCCGGGGCGGTTCACACCTGCGGCCCACCAAGTGGGCCGCTTCGGAGGCGATCATGGCGACGCGCGTCCTCGGGCTGATTCTGGTTCTCGCCGGCAGCATCACCCTGGTAGCCGGCGGGCCGCGGGGTGTGGCCGCCGCGGAAGCCGGGGATATGTGGGGGGGTTATCCGACCGATGTAGGGGGCCGCCGAACGACCAGTGTATCAACTCCAAGAACTGCGTCTGTGCCGCCAAGGCTTGCGTCGCGCTGGCAAACCAGACGTGTACGGCCACGGTGGTGACCTCGCCCTACAACTTCTGTGACACCAAACACGCCAACAGCCCGGGCGGCACCTGCCACGGTACCTACCCCGCCACACCCGTGTTCTGCGGGTACGTCCGCACCTACCCGGCGAACCCGGGCGGCGGGAACTGCGCGTGCCAAGGCCAGGTGACGGTCGTCGCTTGCGCCAACGCCGGGCAGTTGGCGACCAGTTTCTCCGGCGGTACGTGTGTGCCTTAAGGTGTAGCCCCGAATCCTCTGCCCCCTGAGGTCCAGCATGCGATACCTCCTGTTGCCTGCCGCCCTCGCCTTATCCGCCGCCCGGGGGGCGGGGGGTGATCTCGCCGATGTGCGGGCCGCCCTGGCCGACCGCGAGCGGGCCCGCCAGCCGGTCCACATGCGGTACGCCATCGACTACGACATTTCACCGGCATACCTCACCAGCATCACCGCCTCCCCCACCCCCCTCGACCGGGGGCTGGCATACCGGGAGGTGGTCGAGTACGTCCGCAAAGGGGAGAGGGTCATCCAGCGGGTGACGGGGCCGAAGATCCAGCCCCCCGCGCGGCTCGCCGACCGCGCCCGGCCGGAGTGGGCGCTGTTCGACGGCGCGAGTTCATTCCGGTCGGAGCGGCCGGACTACGTGCTCACCTGCAAGGGCTACCAAATGGTCGTCCGCGATCCGGACGACTACAGCGGCGAGCGGACCCTCCGCCAGATCGTGGCGGAAGCCGTGGCGGGTAATATGACGCTGGCCAGCATCCGGGACGAGCCCGGTGCCGGCGGCGAGGCGGCGTGCCGCCTCGAGTTCGTAAGTCAAGATCGCACGCGAACCACGGTGAGCCGGACGCACCCCCACCTGTCGCACGCCGTGGCCAGCCTCGAACTCTTCGGCAAAGGCGGGGTCGCCCTGTGGCGGCACAGCGAGTGTAGGTACCGCGAGGTCGGCGGGGTGGCGTATCTGGAAGCGGCGAAGTTTCAAATCTACGACGGGGCTGACAACAAGCGGACGCTTTTAGCCGAGGACCGTTTTACGCTCGAGTTCCTCGAGACCGACCCGCGAAAAATCCCCGACAGCCTGTTTGAGGTTCAGATCGATCGTAACGCGACCGTCTTCGACGAAGACCTCCGATCGCCGGTCGCCTCCGCCGATCGCATCCAGGCCGTCCTCGACGCGGCGTCCGCGGCGGCGGCCCCGACGGCCGAGTCGTCCCGCTGGTGGTGGTGGCTCGCCGCCGCCGTAGCCGTCGGCGGGATCCTCGTGGCCGTGCGGCGAGCCCGCCGCCCCGCGTAGCACCTAGGGGACTCCCCATGCGCCGGCTCCTCGCGTTGTCCGCACCGGTCCTTGCCGCCGGGGCCACGTTATGGGCTTGGCCGCCCGGCTGGCCGGGCGGTACGGCCGGCCCCGAAGCACCGCCCGCCCCTGCTGGGGAGCCCGTCGGCAGGGTTGCGTTCGCGGACCACGCCGCCTACTTCGAGGTCACGGCCGACCAACTCGACCACGCCTTCGCTTTCCGCAACGGCCTCGACCGCCCAGTCCGGGTGTCGCCGCGGCCATCGTCGTGCGGCTGCCTCGTGTCCAGCCCGGAGAAGGACGTGTACGGGCCGGGCGAGACCGGGTCCGTCCGGGCGTCCCTCCGGCTGGCCGGCAAGCCGCCCGGGATCCAGAAGTACCGGATCGCACTCGCTTGGGCGGCCGAAGGAGGTATCGAAAGCGGCACCGCCGAGACGGAGTTCGCTGTCAACAACCGACCGGAGTTGGTCGTCAGCCCGGACGCCGCGACGGTCACCCTCGTCGAGGGGGTCGGGCCGAAAGCGCGGGTCGAGGTGATGGACTACCGCCCGGCCCCGCTCCGGCTCGGCACACCGGCCACCTCGTCCCCACGCGTCCGTGCCGCGGTGGTCGAGCGGCCTGATGTGTACCGCCCGGGCTGGCGGCATGTGATCGAGATCGAGGCCGGGGAGGGGTTGCCGGCCGACGGTGAGTTCCGGGAGACGGTGGTGGTGCCGCACGATTCCCCCGGCCGGCCACCCATCACCATCTGGGTGACGGTTCGGCTGGAGGGCCGGATCGAGGTGAACCCGTCCCCTCTGTACCTCCGCCCGGATCCCGGCGGCGGGCTCGTCGGCCGGCTTTACTTCCGGGACCGCCTGGGCAAGCCCGTGTCGGTCACACCGCCCGACATTCCCGGGGCCGCCTTCACCGTCGCCGACGCCGGACCGAAGGTGGCAGTCACCGTCCGGCTGCCGGCGGCGGGGCCTGTGGCTGCCCCGGTCCTACTCGCCTTCAAGGTTGACCAACCATGCGTAAGGACGGTAAACGTGTTGGTGCGGTGGTAGTGCTGACGGCCGCGATGGCAGCCTCAGGTCGAGCGACGGACTACCCGGAGAGCAACGAAGCGACTGACTTCGACCTACGGGTAGGCATGGTTTACTCCCCGCCGCAGACCTGCGGGCTGCACAGTCTGTACGTCGCCGCGCGGGTGGCCGGCTACCCGTTCCCCGGTGTCAACGACCTGCATGCCGCCGCCGCGCCGCTCGACGACCGGGGCGTGTCGGCCGAGCGGCTGGTGGGCATCGCGGCGGCGGCCGGAGTGCCGGTCGACGGCGTCCGGACAGACTTGGCGGCCCTCTGCCGGTGGGGGCGGCCTGCTATCCTGCATGTCAACGGCAACCACTTCGTCACCCTAGTAGGCCGCGACAGGGACAGGTTGGTAGTGTTCGACAATAACGTCGGGCTGTTCGTGTGTACGGAGGCGTACTTCGGCCGGGCGTACCGGTGGGACGGGGCGGCGCTGCTCGTCGGCGGACGACCCCCGTTCTGGCAGGAGCTGGCCGGCCGCCCGGCCGCCCCGATCGCCGCATCCGCCTTGGCCTTCGGCGGCGCGTTGGTGGTTGTGCCGCTCCTCGTCCGGCGACGGTCACGGCCGGGCGGTTCGGCCACCTGCCGTGGTACGCCAAGCGGCACACCAGCGGCCGGTTCTACGTGATCTACAACCAATGGCAGCCCCGAACAGGCCGGCTTTGAAGAAGCTGCGGCGGTCGGCGCGAAGCGCCCGGCGGAAGTCCGGGCAGCCGATGGGCGGCATGGGGCGGGTCTCGGCGGGGGCGGGACGGGAGCGCCAGGCGGGGACCGACGCCCTAAGTCTACCCCGGCCCGGGGGTTGGTGCAAGGACCGGGGCGGGGCGTCGTTCCAACGCTGTTTCTTCCGGTCGAGTCGGGATGGTTCCGGGGTGGGGTGGGACACCCGACCGGAACCAATGAGAGCCGGGCCGGGGCCGTCTGTCTACAACGGACGCAACGACCCACCGCCACCGGAGCCGAGGATGAAGGGGAACGACCAGGTCATCGACGCCCTGAACCGGGCGCTGACCATCGAGCTGACGGCCATCAACCAGTACTTCGTGCAGGCGAAGATGTGCAAGAACTGGGGGTTCATGAAGTTGGCCGCCAAGCACTACGAGGAGTCGATCGGCGAGATGAAGCACGCCGAGAAGATCATCGACCGGGTGCTGTTCCTGGAGGGGGTGCCGGAGATCGCCCGGTACGACGTGATCCGGGTCGGGACCGACGTGAGGGAGCAGTTCGAGAACGACCTGAAGCTGGAGACCGGCGGGGTGGCGGCGTACAACGAGCTGGTCGACCTGTGCATCAAGGTCAAGGACAACGGCACCCACAAGCTGGCGCTGGAGATCCTGCACGACTCGGAAGAGCACGTCGACTGGCTGGAGACGCAGCTCAACCTGATCGGGACGATCGGGGTCGAGAACTACCTGGCCCAGCACATGCTCAAGGGCGACGACGAGGACGGTGGCGGGCACTGATCAGGCGACCGCGGCCCCGGCCTTCGCCGGGACGTGGGTTTCGATCAACGCCCGGATTTGCTTGTGACAGCAGGTGCAGCCGTCGCCGGCCCCGGTCGCCCGGCGGACGTCCTTGACGGTCCGCAGGCCGAGGCTGACGACCGCATCGACGATCGCCCCTTCCGTCACCTTCAGGCAGCGGCAGACGACCCGGTCCGGGCAGCCGGCGCAGGGGCCGGCGCACGGGTCGGGGCAGAGCCGGTCATCCAGGCGAGGTAGGTCCATTCCGGCCGTCCGGCGGTGCGGGGTCTTGTTGAGACATCGTCTCACTAAGCCTACCCGCCTCGGCCGGAGCTGTCAAGCTCCCCGGAACAACCGTCACGACCCGGCCGGGGTTGGCTGGGGGCTGCCGGTCTGGGGTGCCGGCTCCGGCCGGCCGAACACCTCGTCCAGGTCCATCGCCTCGGCCTCGACCGCCCGCCGGTCGATCCGGGTCTCGGCCACCACGAGCCCGATGGCCACCACGTCCAGCGACAGGGTCAACAACAGGGTGAACGCCCCGGCCAGGTCGAGCCCGCGGTGCCCGGGGAAGACCATCGACACCCCGGCCGCGACGACCGTGACCACCGCACAGATCATGACCCAGCAGAGCAGTTCCGACGCCCAGCTCAGGAGCCGGAGCCGGCGGCGGTACTGGCGGACCTGCTCCCGCAGGGCCTCCCGCCGCTTGTTCCGGTCCTGGTAGCCGCGGAACCCGTCGGTCAGGTCGGTGTACCGCTCCAGGGCGGAGGTGTACCGGGTGGAGACGAACGACACCAGGATGGTGCTGGCGATGATCAGGCCGACGGCCGAGGCGGCGGCCCCGGCGACTTTCGGCAGGTCGATGTCCGGCAGGGTCATGAAGGGGTCTCGGCGCGGAAACGGACGGTCGGCGGGCGCGGGGTGGGACCCGACCCAGATGCAACCGGCGTTCCGCGGCCGCTACCCCGCCGCCGAGAGGGGCGCCGCCACGTCCTCCAGGGGCTTGCCCTCGGCGTCCGGCCCGAGGAGCCATTCGGTGACGGCCGCGGTCAGCATCAGCCCGGCCCCGGCGAGGTACCCGTAGGCCAGCGGCCACCGGTCCGGGGCCTCCATCAGCCGGCCGAACAGGGCCGGGGCGGCCGCCCCGCCGACCAGGGTGCCGACGGCGTAGAACAGGGCGATCGCCCGGGCCCGCATCTCCAGCGGGAAGATTTCGCTGACGGTCAGGTAGCCGGCGCTGGCGGCGGCCGAGGCGAAGAAGAAGGCCAGTGCCCAGAATCCGGTCTGGCTGAACGCCGTCAGGTCGCCCCGGCCGAACAGGACCGCCGCGACGGCCACGACCGCGGCCGACACGGCGTAGGTCCCGGCGATCATCCGCCGCCGGCCGACGGTGTCGAACAGCGGCCCCAGGAGCAGTGGCCCGAGCAGGTTGGCCACCGCCATCAAGATTACGTACCAGCCCACATCCCGGAGCTGCACCCCGAACTGCCGGCCCAGCACCGGGGGGAAGGTGAACGACAGCCCGTTGTAGAAGAACGCTTGCGAGGCGATGAGGACGAACCCCAAGACGGCCCGGCTCCGGTAGCTCGTCCACAGCGCCCGGACGATGTCGCCGAACCCGATCTCGACCCCCGGACGGAGGCTGACCTTGGCCGGCGGCGGGGCGGCCGGGTCCCGGCCGGCCCGGGCCTCGATCGCGGCCATCACCTCGTCCGCTTCCTCCACCCGGCCGTGGGTGACCAGCCACCGGGGGCTCTCGGGGACGTACTTCCGGGCCACGATCATCGCCAGCCCGAGGACCGCCCCGAGGCCGAACGCGACCCGCCAGCCGAGCCACAGCGGCACGAGGTCCGGGTCGAGCAGGATCACCGACAGCCCGGCACCCAGGATGGCCCCGAGCCAGAACGTCCCGTTGACGGCCAGGTCGACCCGCCCCCGGAGCCGGGCCGGGATGAGTTCGTCGATGGCCGAGTTGATGGCCGCGTACTCGCCGCCGATCGCCAGCCCGGTGATCAGCCGCCCGAGGGCGAACGTCCAGAAGTCGACGGCCAGGGCCGACACCGCCGCCCCGAGGATGTAGACGAGGAGGGTGACGGTGAACAGCTTCTTGCGGCCGAGCCGGTCGGTCAGGTGGCCGAAGACCAGGGCCCCGGTCACGGCCCCGACCAGGTAGGCGGTGTGGGTCAGCCCGAGCCGGGCGGCGCTCAGCCCGAGGGTGTCCGGTTCGAGCAGGGCGTTGCCGACCGCCCCGACGACGGTGACTTCCAGGCCGTCGAGTACCCAGGTGACGCCGAGGGCGGAGACGAGCAGCCAGTGGAACCGGCCCCACCGGAGCCGGTCGAGGCGGGCCGGGATGTCGGTGTGGATGACGGCCGGGGCCGGTCGGGGGTCGGCCGCCGGGAGGGTGACAACGCTCATGGAGGCACCGGGGGCGGGCGACCGGCCAACAGTCGGCCGGCAAACCCGGTGCCGGCAGGCCGCCCGCACAGGCAGGAATGCCTGTGCCCGCCTACTTCCCCAGCCGGTCGAGGACGTTCCGGGTAACGCGGACGACGTGGGGGTCGTTGCCGCGGAGGCCGTGGCTCCAGTCGGTGCTGCCGACGGTCACGACGGTGCCGCCGCGGGTGTAGCTGCCGAAGACGGCGTTCCCCTTGCGGCCCTTCGGCCACCGCTCGTACCACTCGCAGTCGTCCGGGTGCCAGATCGCGGGGGCGGTGGCCAGCACCTCGAAGCCCTCCGGCGTGCCGTCGGCGTGCGTGGGGAACGGCAGCCCGTCCTTCCAGACCAACTCGCAGCCGTCGCACTCGTAGCCGACGACCTTGTAGTGCGGCAGCCTGGCCCCGAAGGCGTCGCCCCGCTTGAGGCCCGTTCCGGCGAACAGCCAGTGGTCCGGGCGGTGGGCCGTATAGCTGCCGGGGCCGTCCATCAGTTGGCCGTGGCTGCGGTGGTAGCCGCCCCACAGGAAGCCGACGCCGGTGAGGGCGTTCTCCGGCCGCTTGACGAGGTAGTGGCTCCAGAGGGTGCTCAACAGCCGGTGGTCGCCGGACTTGTAGACCGGGTCGTCGCCGAACGACTGCTTCCAGCAGGCCAAGGCCCGGCCGCCGTCCTCGCTGCGGACCTGCCAGCAGCAGGTGTTGCCGCTGAAGAAGGCCACATTGCCGCCGCCGGCGATGAACGCCTCCAGGTGGTCCCGCATCGGGGCGGACCAGTACTCGTCGTGGCCGACGCTCAGGACGAGCTTGTAGTGCTTGAGGAGTTCCGGGCGAAACTCTAGGTCGGAGTTGACGCAGTAGTCGAGGGCGTAGCCGTTGGCCTCGGCCCAGCGGACGAACGGCCCCTCCCAGTTCTCGAACTGCGAGTGCTGCGGGCGGTCGAACGACACCCGCCGGCCCTGGACCTTGTGCCGGCCGTGGTACGCATAGAGGCTGTAACCGCCCCAGTTGGTGTAGGCGTTGTAGGTGTTGGTCGAGAGCTGCAAGAGCACCTTGGTGTTTTTCCCGGGCTCCTTCGGCCGGACGACGAAGTACGCCTCCCGGACGTGGGCCTTCCGATCGGGCGACGTGTCGGTCATGCGGACCCGGTAGTACCCGGACCGCCAGCCGTCGCCGACCTTGACCGACGCGACCGCCGGCCACCGGCAGCCGCGGGCCGAGGCGTCGGCCGGGACCGGCTGCCGCGGGGCCTTGACGTTCCCGTCCTGCCAGACGACCTCGTCCTTGACGCCGGCCCGGGCGATGGTCACGCCGCACCCGCCGCTCTGGGCCGAGATGTGCAGCTTGACATCGTCGCCCGGGGCATAACTGACCTGATCGGTGTACCCATCCAGCTCGAACGGCTCGGGCTTCTCGGGCGCCCCCCGGGCGTGGGCCCGGCGGTACGCGGCGACGGCGGCCGTGCCGGCGGCGAGGGCGGCCCGGCGGGTGGGGCGTGGGTCGGTCATGGCGGGTCGTCGGGGTAGGATGACGGGGTGGGTGTTTAAGCATACCCGGCCGGGGTCGGCATGGCGAACACGATCCTGTTCCTTTACGGCAGCCTCAAGTTCGGCGGGGAGAACCACCGGCTCGTCGCCGACCAGGCGTACCTCGGTCCGGCCGTGACCGTGCCCCGCTACCGGGTCGTGTCGCTCGGCCGGTATCCCGGGCTGGTCGAGGACGCCGCGAACGGGCTGGCGGTGCGGGGCGAGCTGTGGCGGGTGAGCCGGTGCTGCCTGCTGGAACTGGACGACTTCGAGGGCAGGGAAGGGGCCTGGACCCGCCGGCCGGGGGCGGTCGCCGGGGCGGAGGGGGTCGAGGCGTACTTCTACGACGGGCTGGTGCCCGACGGGGCGGCGAGCGGGGCGGGGTGGCCGTTCCCCGCCCCGGTGAGCGTCGGGGGGGGGGGCCCCCCCGGGGGGGCGCGCACCGCCGGGGGGGGCCCCCCCCCCCCCCAGCCCCACCCCCCAAAC
>JAIEQO010000150.1 GCA_019747655.1 Gemmataceae bacterium
TGGCCGAGCCGGTCGCCAACGCGATGGGGCCGCACGTCCACGACCCGCGGTCGGGCGAGGTCATCTCGGCCCACATCATCTTCTGGCACGACATCGCCAAGCTGACCCAGCTCTGGTACTTCACCCAGTGCTCGGCCACCGACGACCGGGCCAAGAAGCTGCCGCTGCCGGACGACCTCCAGGCCGAGCTGATCCGGTACGTCTCCGCCCACGAGGTCGGCCACACCCTCGGCCTGCGGCACAACCACCGGGCCAGCCAGGCGTACAGCACCAGTCAGCTCCGGGACCCGAAGTTCCTGGAGAAGCACGGGAACGTCGCCTCGATCATGTCCTACGGCCGGTACAACTACGTCGCCCAGCCGGAGGACAAGGTCCCGGCCAAAGACCTGATCCCGAAGCTGGCCCCGTACGACTTCTTCGCCATCGAGTGGGGGTACAAGCCGCTCGCGGACGCCAAGTCGGCCGACGACGAGAAGAAGGCCCTGGACGAGCTGGCCGCCAAGCAGATGACCGAGCCGTTCCTGCGGTTCGGGGGCGAGGACGGCCCGGCCCAGGTCGATCCGACCGTCCTGACCGAGAACATCGGCAGCGACGCCGTCGAGGCCACCGAGCTGGGGCTCAAGAACCTCGACCGGGTGATGGGGCACCTCGTCGCCGCCACCACCGAGAAGGGCGAGGACTTCGAGCTGCTCGAAGAAGCCTACCAGCAGGTGCTGGGGCACCGCCGGAACTGGCTGAACGCCGTCGCCAAGCAGGTCGGCGGGGTGGTCGAGAGCCGGACCCTGGCCGGCCGGGGGGAGGCCCCGCAGTTCAACCGGGTGTCGAAGGACAAGCAGAAAGCGGCTGTCGCCTTCCTGCTCAAGCACGCCTTCACCACCCCGGCCAACCTGCTCGACCCGAAGGTCATTAACCAGTTCAAGTACTCGGGGGTGGCCACCGCCGTTACCGGCCAGCAGCGGGCCCTGCTGTCGACGCTCTTGAGCAGCGGCCGGCTGAACCGGCTGTACGACGCCGAGGTCCAGGCCCCGGGCGAGGCGTACACCGTGGTCGAGCTGGTCGGCGACCTCCAGGGCGGCATCTTCGGCGAGCTGAAGGCCGACGCCCCGAAGGTCGACCCGCTCCGGCGGACCCTGCAGCGGGAGTACGTGGAAATCCTGAAGCGGGAGTTCGAGGCCCCGGCCGGCCCGCAGGGGCTGCCGGCCGGGCTGCCGCGGAACCTGCCGATCTTCGGGGACATCGGCGGGCCGCCGTCGGAGCTGCGGGCGGTCGCCCGGATGTCGCTGCGGAAGCTGGAGAAGGAGCTGACCGACGCGGCCCCGAAGGCCGCCGACCCGGCCACCGCCGCCCACCTGGAGGACCTGGCCGCCGAGATCAAGGACGTGCTCAGCGGGGCCAAGAAGAAGTAACCCCGACCCGTGGGTAACGGGAGGCGGCCGCGGGGATCACCCGCGGCCGCTTCGTTTACGCAGCCGTCGCTACTCGCCGGCCGGCTCCCCGTCCGCACGCCGCTTCCGCCACTTCAGCCGGACCAGTACCGCGTTGTTCGGGCTCCCATCCCATTCCGCCTTCAGGCCGGCCGCTTCGACCGCCGCCACGATCATCCGGCCGATCGCGGCCGTCTCCGGCCCATCCGTGTTCGGCCCGTACTTGACGTAAATCCCGCCCCCTTCGGCGGCCCGCTGGGTGTCCTGTTGGTGGTAAAAGGCGTACCCGACCACCTCCCGGCCGTCGTCCTCGGCCGCGGCGATCTCGCCGCCGATCTCGGCCTCCCCACAGTTCGAGCAACACGAGAAGTGCTGGCGGGCGACCACGCCCTGCTCCTCCAGGGCCTCGAACGCCCGGTCGAGCCGGTCGCAGTCGGTCACCGCCGGCCACCGGGCCTGCCGGCGGGCGTGGGCCGCCAGGGCCGCGTCCACCAGCCCCGTGACCAGCGGCCCCAGGTCGTCCCGGCCGTGCTCTTCCACGGTGAGGTTGGTGAAGTTGTCGATCAGGTCGTCCCGATCGTCAAACCCCTCGGCGACGGCGGACGCGATCTGCGGCTGCAACGCGGCAGCGATCGGGTCACACGGCATGGCGGCTCCTCGGCTCGGGGTTACGCGGTGGGGGCCTTCTCGTCCCCCTTTTTCCACTCCTGGAGCTTCCGGTACAAGGTCCGTTCGCCGATTCCGAGGAGTTTCGCCGCCTCCTCCCGGTTCCCGCCGGTCAGCTCCAGGGCCTTCTCGGTGTAGTACCGCTCGACCTCGTCCAGCGGCCGGCCGACCAGGTGGTCCGGGCCGGTCGTCGCCGCGGGTGGCCCGCCGTGGGGCCGCGGCCCGGCGTCCTCCGGCAGGTCGTCCAGGGTCAGCTCGCCGTCCAGGTCGAGCACCAGCATGCTGTCCAGCAGGTTGCGGAGTTCGCGGACGTTCCCCGGCCAGTCGTAGCCGTCGAACGCCTTCCACACCCCCGCGGCCACCTTCGGCACCGGCCGGCCGTACTTCTTCGCCAAGTCCTTCAGGAAGTGGGCCGCGAGCTGCGGCAGGTCCTCCTTCCGCTCCCGCAGGGCCGGCAGCCGGACCACCCCGACCTTCAGCCGGTGGAACAGGTCCACCCGGAACTTGCCGTCCCGGACGGCCGCGTCCAGGTCGCGGTTGGTGGCGGCGATCACCCGCACATCCACCCGCACCGGCTCGTTGGCCCCGATCCGGACCACCTCGCCGTTCTCCAGCACCCGCAGGAGCTTGGCCTGGAGTGACAGCGGCATGTCGCCGACTTCGTCGAGGAAGAGCGTCCCCCCGTGTGCGTACTCGAACCGCCCCTTGCGGGCCCCCTTGGCCCCGGTGAACGACCCGTCCTCGTGTCCGAACAGCTCGTCGTCCAGGAGGTTCTCGTTCAGGGCCGCGCAGTTCAGGGCGGCGAACGGCTTGGCCTTCCGCGGGCCGTTGGCGTGCAGGGCCCGGGCCGCCAGCTCCTTCCCGGTCCCGTTCTCGCCCAGCACCAGGACCGACGCCGGGGTCGGGGCGTAGGCCCGCAGGAGTTGCAGCACCCGCCGCATCTTCGGGCTGTTGCCGACCACGCCCTCGAACCCGAACTTCTCGTCGAGCTGCCGGCGGAGGTCGCGGACCGTCCGGACCCGCTCGGCCGCGTGGTCGACGACGGCTCGGAGTTCGGCGAGGTCGAGCGGCTTCTGGAGGTAGTGCCCGGCCCCCCGCTTCATCGCCTCGACGGCGGTCTTGACGTCGGCGTACCCGGTGATGACGAACACCTCGGCATCCGGCCGGTGCTTCCGAGCAGCATCCACAACGGCCAGCCCGTCCAGGTCGGCCATCCGCAGGTCGGTGAGCACCACGTCGAACGGCTCCTCGGCCAGCTTCGCCGCCCCGGCCTTGCCGCTGGTGCAGACGGTGCAGGCGTGGCCCCGCCGGTCGAGGCTCTCGGCGATCGTCTCGGCCAGCGACTCGTCGTCGTCGATGACCAGCACCTGCAACGGCTCGGCGGCGGACATGGGTCGGTTCCGGGCGGGCGGGACGTACCGATACTGTACCGGGACGCCCCCCGGGGTTCCCGTCCCGACGCTCCCGCGTCGGGCTACGGACGAACGCCCCTCCGGGGCGAGAACCCGACCGATGCCCCCGCCGCGGAGCGGCCGGCGTCCGTTGCCCGACGCGGGAGCGTCGGGTTCACGGGTCTGGTATCGGGCCCCCCCTTCGCGTATCCTCGGTAGCACCCGCCCGCCGGAGCCCCTCCCATGACCCGCCTCCGCTCGCTCGTCCTGGTCGGCGTCGCCGCCGGCGTCGTCGCCCTGACCCTGACCGGCCAGCCGCCGGCCCCGCCCGGCACCCGGATGGCCGAGGCCGCCAAGAAGTTCCTGGCCGCCCTCGACCCGGCCCAGAAGAAGAAGGCCCACCACGGGTTCGACGACCCCAAGCGGACGGCCTGGTTCTTCACACCCCAACAAGACAAGGACCGCCGGCCCACCCGCGTCGGCCTCCGGCTGGACGAGATGACCCCGGAGCAGAAGGCGGCCGCCCTCGGGCTGCTCCGGACCGGGTTGTCCGAGAAGGGGTACGAGCAGGCCACCACCATCATGAGCCTGGAGGGCATCCTGAACGACCTGGAGGGGCCGAAGGGGGCGATGGTCCGCAACCCCGGGTGGTACTTCGTGAGCGTCTTCGGCGACCCGTCGAACACCGGCGGGTGGAGCTGGCGGTTCGAGGGGCACCACCTGTCGGCCAACTACACCCTGGAGAAGGGCGAGGTGGTGTCGGCCACGCCGCTGTTGTTCGGGGCCAACCCGGCCGAGGTGAAGGGCGGGCCGCGGCAGGGCCTCCGCACGCTCCCCGCGATCGAGGACCACGCCAAGGCCCTCATCAAGTCGCTCTCGCCCGAGCAAGACAAGGTGGCCAAGCAGCCGAAGCAACTGCCGGAGATCAAGGAGGGCGGGGCCCAGGCCGACCTCGGGCCGCCGGTCGGGATCACGGCCGACAAGCTCCGCGAGGAGCAACAGGCGTCGCTGCTGAAGTTGCTCGACGCCTACGCCTCGCGGCTGCCGGAGGACCTGGCGGACGCGGAGCGGAAGCGGGCGTCCAAGACGCCGCTGAACGAGCTGTACTTCGCCTACGGCGGGTCGATCGAGCCGGGGGTGGGGTACACGTACCAGGCCCGGGGGGCGGGGTTCGTGGTCGAGTTCCTGAACGTCCAGGCCGACAGCGCGAAGAACCCGGCCAACCACATCCACAGCGCCTGGCGCCGCCTCCCGGCCGACTTCGGGCTGGCCCGGAAGTAGGGGAGCCGAGGCCGGGCGGGGTGGGCTCCTTCCTGGGACCGCGGCCGTCCCGGCCGCTCTTCGGCTTGAGAGGCGGCCGGGACGGCCGCGGTCCCAGGGACAAGGCTGACGCCGCGTGGCCGCACGTCCGGCTCGCTCCCGTAGGGCCGGCTGTGCCGGCCGGCCGGCACAGCCGGCCCTACGGGACTGTGCTCGGGACCCGCCGGAGGCCCGACTTTGGAGAACCACGGGATCACCGAGATCGGGCTGGACCGGGGCCCTGCTTCGGGACTTGCCCGGTCTTCCGCGTGACCCTGTCACGAGCCGGCACATACCGGTACGAGGGGCAATGGCACGTCCTACCGCTCGGCGATCGGGCGGGCCCGTTCCCCGGCCGCCTGTTCGACCGGCTGGCCGAGGTCTGCGACGATTTGGGTGTTCTCGCCCTCGACGACGTGTACCCGTCCGACTTCGACGACACCCCTAGCACGACCGTGACCATCCGGCACGCAGGCGGTGTCAAGGTGGTCCGCGACGACGGCGGTGGGCTCGCCCCGGCCCGGCTCTGGGGGTTCGCGGTGGTGGAACACGCGATGCGCGAGGCGTTCGAGTTGGACGACCGCCGCCACAAGGGGCGACGGTAGCCCCGTAGGGTGGGACGAGCCGGCCCTCGGCCGGCGATGTCCCACGAGGTCGTCGCCCCGCCCGTGGGACATTGCGGACCGCGGACGGTCCGCTCGTCCCGCCCTACCAAACCGACCCGGCCGGCCGTGCCTCGCCGCTCCTGGCGACCCGGGGCTGTCGCCCCGGGCTACGTTGTCACGGGCCTTCGGCCCTCAAACCCAAGTGCCCGGAGGGCTGAAAGCCCGACACACCAGAGCCCAGGCCGACAGGCCTGGGGCTACTTGGCCCCCGCCTCCGGGCTTACCATACCCCCATCCGGACCCGGAGCCCCCATGACCGACCCCGCCGAGCAGCCCGCCCCCGACCCGGCCGCGTTCGACCGCCTCCGGGCCGCCCTCGCCAGCGGCGGCCCGGCCGCCGCCGTCGACCGGCTCATCGCCGACCTCCGGGCGGCCGAGGACCACGGCGCCCTCTTCTACGCCCTGCTCATGAAGAAGCGGGTCGAACTCGGCGTCACCCCGTTCCCCACCGGCCCGGCCGCCGACCTCCCGCCCGACACCCACGAGCCCTACGAGCAGGCCATCCGCGACGCCGGCCGGCACGTCGGCCGGCTCCTGCTCGACAAGGGCGACCTGCCGAAAGCCTGGACCTACTTCCGGATGCTCGCCGAGCCCGAGCCGGTCCGCGAGGCCCTGGAGCGGTACGAGCCGTCGCCCGACGCCGACATTTATCCGGTCGTCGAGATCGCCTGGCAGCAGGGCGTCCTGCCCAAGAAGGGGTTCGACCTGATCCTCGACCGCCACGGCGTCTGCTCGGCCATCACCACCGTCGGCGGGTCCGACCTGAACTCGAACCCCGACCTGCGGGACTACTGCGTCGGCCGGCTGGTCCGGGCCTTGCACGCCCAGTTGCTCGACCGGCTCCGCGGCGACCTCGCCGCCCGCGGCACCCCGGCCGCCGACGGGGCCACGATCCCCCAACTGCTCGACGCCCACCCGGACCTGACGGCCGACGAGGCGTACCACGTCGACACGTCGCACCTGTCGAGCGTCTGCCAGATGAGCCTGTACCTGCCGGCCGGGCCGGAGAACCGCATGGCCCAAGAGCTGTGCCAGTACGGCCGGCGGCTGGCCCCGGGCCTCCGGGGCGGCGGCGATGCGCCGTTCGACGACACGTATGAGGACTACCTGGCGTTCCTGAAGGTGGTGGCCGGGGAGGAGGTGGACGCCGGGCTGGCCCGGTTCCGGGCGAAGGCCGACCGGGAGTTCGCCGAGGGGGCGACCTACGCCGCCCAGGTGTGCGTCAACCTCTTGCTGCGGGCCGACCGTCAAAAGGAGGCCCTGGCGGCGGCGAAGCACTACCTGGCCGGGGAGGACGAGCGGAACCTGATCTGCCCCGGCCCGGCCGAACTCGCCCGCCGGCAGAACGACTTCGAGGCGCTGGCGGAGGTCGCCCGGTCGCGGAACGACGCGGTCGGGTTCCTGGCCGGGCTGATCGCCGGGGCCGGGGTCTACCCGCCGGTGCCGTCGCCGTCGTAGTTAGGTGGACAAAAAACCACAACATTGGTTGACATCAGCCGAGTATATGGCACAATGTACACTATATTCGACCGTGCTGAGGTCCCGGCCGATGACAGGTGGGGTGCCGTCCGTGACCGGGTACGGCAACGGAGGGGTGGTTCCGGAACTGATGATCCGGTAACAAGTTGTGGTCAAC
This sequence comes from Gemmataceae bacterium, assembly GCA_019747655.1. GTDB lineage: Bacteria > Planctomycetota > Planctomycetia > Gemmatales > Gemmataceae > Urbifossiella. The sequence goes on from JAIEQO010000150.1 coordinate 7,082, forward strand.
TTTGCCCCTTGTCCGTTGCCGGATGGCCGGGGCCGGTAGCACAGCAAAACGGACGGAAGCCTCGACGGGATAGTGAGTTAGGCTGGTGAGGAGTTCGGAATCGCGTGTGGGGGGGAGGGGGTCGGGGTTCCAGACACGCCCGGAGGACGACCGATGGCCGAGTTCTTCCAGTCCTGGTCCCCGTACCAGTTCACCATGCTGGTGATGACGGTCTGCATCACGGCCGGGGTGATCGTCTTCATCCTGTCGATCGCCCACTACCAGTTGCGGGCCCTGGCCGACCACACCGCCCTGGAGCGGGAGCGGGCCCAGGCCGGGTTCGCCCTGCGGCAGGACCTCGTCCGGCGGGGCCTACCGGCGGCCGAGCTGCGGGCCGCCTTGGACGCCCTCGGGCCGGAGCCGGGCGGCCCAGCGGTGGCCGACGGCGAGTTGACGGCCAAGCTGCTCCAGGGGCTGATGGCCTGCGGCAAGGGGATGTCGGCGGAGGACATCGAGGCGACGGTGGTGGCGGTCGCGGCCGCCGACCCGGCCACCCGCCGGGCCGTAGCCGACTTGCTGGAGGATGCGGTCGAGAACGGGTACGAGGGGGAGCCGGTGTTCGCCACCGTCCGGGCGGCCTGCCGGGCGGCCGGGCCGAAGGCGGACATCGGCCTCCGGTTGGAGCCGGAGTTCGCCGCCCGCTGATGGCCGAGCCGGGGGCTGCCATGCGTCGCCGGCGGAAATGGCTCGTCGCGGCCGGCGTCATCCTGGCGGGGCTCGCGGCGGCCGGGTACGGGTGGCACTGTTACCAGTACCCCTACGGCCGGAGCCACAGTTGCGACAAGCAGCTCGCCGGCGCCCTGCTCCAGTACGCCGACCGGCACGGCGGCTGGTTCCCCCAGGGCGAGGCCACCCCCGAGGCGTCGCTGAGCCTGCTCTACCGGGACGACCCGAGTTGGGTCAGCGCAGAGCTTATCCGCGGCAAGACCGTCCCTGCCGAGGTCGTACAGGACCGTATCGCCCGCGGCGAACTGCTGTCGCCCGAGATGTGCGGCTGGCACTACGTCGAGGGGCTGCGGGCGGACGACGACCGGCGGCTGGCCCTGTTCTGGGACAAGGCCGGGCTCGGGCACAACGGCGAGCGGCTGTCCGACGGCGGGCACTACGTCGGGCTGGTGGGCGGCGACATCACCTACATCCCGGGCGCCGAGTGGGAAGCCTTCCTGGACGAGCAGCAACAGCTCCGGGCGGCCCTGAACCGCCCGAAGTGACCGGCCGAAGGGCTGACCCGTGCCCTTGCAAAACCGCGTCAACCCGTTCGGCGAGTTGGTCGCCACCCCGGCCCGCGGCACCCTGGCGGGCAACCGCGGCGTCCTCCACGACGCCGACCGCCGAATCCGCCGGCCGTTCGTCGGCCAACGCTGGATTCTCTGCCTGTTACAGTTCAAGGGCCGGCGGCGGCCCCTCATGTCCCCCGGCAAGTGGACCGAGCTGTTCTTCCTGGACGAGGCGACCGGGCTGGCCGCCGGGCACCGGCCCTGTGCCGAGTGCCAGCGGGAGCGGTTCTTGCTCTTCCGCCGGTACTGGGCGGCCGCCAACCCGGACCTCGCCGGGTCGGCCGAGCCGACGGCCCCGGCGATCGACGCCGCCCTCCACGCCGACCGGCTCGACGGTCGCCGAAAGCGGACGTTCGAGGCCCGGCTGGGCGACCTTCCGGCCGGCGTGATGGTCGTGTTACCCGGAGGTGAAATCCCGGCGTTGGTTGGGCCGGGCGGGCTCCGGCCGTGGTCGTTCGCCGGGTACGGGCCGCCGGTTTCTTTCCCGAATGATGTCCGGTTCCGGGTGCTGACGCCGCTAAGTACCGTAAGGGCCGTGGCCGCCGGGTTCCCGGTCGCCGTCCATCCGTCGGCGGCCGGCTGATCCCGGCGCGACGGGGATGCCGGTCGTAAGCGCCGGACCCGGCCGGCCAGGCAACCCGGCGAGACTTTGCGGCCTGTTTGTTCCCGCCCCGACACCCGGCGTCGGGTATAATGGAGGCGGACTTGAGCGAAACCGGACCCGGGGGAGAACCCGATCCCGGTCTCGTGCGTCTCATAGTAGCGAGCGGCACACCGCCGGCGGCCCGCGTGGCCCCGGCCCCGCCACCCGAGACCGCCCGGCGGCGCCCGGAACCGCCGCCGGACGGCCCAACGGCAGAACACCCCGCCGGCCCGGCCGCCCCGGAGGTCCCCCTCCGCCGGGAGACGCCCCGCCGCCGGCACGACCGGCACCCGCGAACGGCCGGGGAACGGACCCGCATGAGCCGGATGTTTCGCCACGACCGGACCGCCCCGCCCGACGACCCGGACCGCCGGGCCGCGGCCGACGACTTGGACGTGGACGACGAACTGGCCGACGAGCTGGACGAGGAAGACACCGCCCTGGAGGAGGCCGACGGCCCGCCGGCCGCCGAGGACGAGGCCCCGCCCGAGGAGGACGCCGGGTCCGGCCCGGACGACGCCCTCGGCCTGTACCTCCGTCAGATGGGCTCCATCCCGCTCCTGAACAAGGAGAAGGAGCTGGCCCTGGCCCGGCGGCTGGAGTTCCACCGCGACCGGTTCCGCCGGGCCGCCCTCCTGTGCTGCCGGGTCCTCAGCCGGGCGGCCGAGACGTTCGACCGGATCGCCGCCGGGCTGGCCCCGATCGACCCCCACGTCGACGTCTACTCGTCGGCCGAGCTGCGGCTCTCCCGGGCCCAAATCCTCAGCCGGCTCGGCACCAACCTGGCCACCCTCAAGTACCTGCTGGCCCAGGAGGCGGACGAGTTCGCCGCCGGCGTCCGGGACGAATACCCCGGCCCCGCCTCGACCTGGCGGCGGGCCCGGTACGCCCGGCTGGCCAAGTCCGGCCGGCTGGCCGCCGAACTCTCCCCCCGGACCGAACTCCTGGAGCGGTGGACCGACGAGCTGGCCGACGTGGCCGACGAACTGCGGCACGCGGTCAAGGCCCACGACGCCGCCCGCGGCCCCCACGACCGGGCCAGGGCCGCCCGGGCCCTCCAGGACGCCACCGTCAAGACCGGCCTCCGGCCGGACGAGCTGGCCGCTCTGCTGGGCGTCCTCCGCCGGCGGCGGCTGGCCTACCAGCGGGTCCGCCGCGAGCTGGCCGAGGCCAACCTCCGGCTGGTCGTCTCCATCGCCAAGAACTACCGCAACCGCGGGCTCCCGTTCGCCGACCTGATCCAGGAAGGCAACCGCGGCCTGATGCGGGCGGTCGACAAGTACGAGTGGCGGCTGAAGTTCAAGTTCGGCACCTACGCGACGTGGTGGGTCCGCCAGGGCATCACCCGGGCCCTCCACGACCACGCCCGGACCGTCCGGGTCCCGTGCCACCAGATCGGCATGCTGGCCAAGATCGAGCGGAAGCGGGGCGAACTCTCCGCCGCCACCGGGAAGGAGCCGACCAACGAGGAACTGGCCACCGCCCTGGGGGTCAAGGCCGAGGACACCCGCAGCCTGCGGGTCGTCGGCCGGCACCCGGTCAGCCTGCACGAGCCGGTCGGCGGGGACGGCGAGCGGGCCCTCGAGGACTTCCTGTCCGACCACCACACCCCCAACCCCGGCGAGCACGTTGACCAGGGGTTGCTCCGGGACCGGATCGGCGAGGTGCTCAAGTCGCTGGCCCCGCGGGAGCGGGAGGTGATCGAGCTGCGGTTCGGGCTCAAGGACGGCACCCCCAAGACGCTGGACGAGGTGGCCCGGCAGTACGGGATCACCCGCGAGCGGATTCGCCAGATCGAGGCCCGGGGGCTGCTCAAGCTCCGCCAGCCGACCCGCAGCGACCGGCTGCAGGAATTCGCCGACGCCGACGACCTCTGACCACGCCCCCCTCCCCCCCTCGTTTTTCGCACCCCCGCCGAGTCCCGCCGGACGCTAGAAATCCCAGGCGTTCGGCGAAACGGCCTTGCGGAGGGGCTGCAACGCTCGCCCCGCCGGCCGGCCCCAACCCCTGCCCCCGCAACCGGTTCGGCATCAACGCGACCGATCCGGTATGCCAGCACGGTGCCGATCCCCGGGTTCGTCGCGGCGAGCGGCCGGCCGGTCGTGTTCATCTCGCGTCGCATCGGACCACCCTCCCGTCACACCCACCCGTCCTGATTTTATACTCTTGTTCAGTATGAATCGAGGTTAGTAGCCTGCCCGGGAATTTTTTGGCGTACCGCATCTCCCGTTTGCACCTGGTATGGTGGACCCCGTAGCGGAGGCCCCCGCCATGACCGAGCGCGACCTGTTCCTGTCGGCCCTCGACCTCCCCCCGGCCGACCGCCCGGCCTACCTGGACCGGGCCTGCGGCCACGACCCGGCCCTCCGCCGGAGGGTGGACGGGCTGCTCGCCGCCCACGCCGCCGCCGGCAGCTTCCTGGAGAACCCCGGGACCGCGGGCGTCCCGCCCGCCCTGGACATCACGTCCGACCTCCCGCCCGACCCGCCGACCGGGTCGTTCGGCGACCCCACCCCCACCGCCGCCCACCACCCGGCCGAGGACGTCGGCACCCGGATCGGGCCGTACCGGCTGCTCCAGAAGCTCGGCGAGGGCGGGATGGGGACCGTCTGGGTGGCCGAGCAGACCGAGCCGGTCAAGCGCCGCGTCGCCCTGAAGGTCATCAAGCCGGGGATGGACTCGGCCCGGGTGGTGGCCCGGTTCGAGGCCGAGCGGCAGGCCCTCGCCCTGATGGACCACACGAACATCGCCAAGGTGTTCGACGGGGGGGTGATCGGACCCCACCCCCTATCCCCCTCCCCCGCGGGGGGAGGGGGGACCGGACGACCCGGCTCAGGGCTTCCTCCCCCTCTCCCTGTGGGGGAGGGGGCCGGGGGGTGGGGTTTCCGGGGCCGGCCCTACTTCGTGATGGAGCTGGTCAAGGGCGTCCCCATCACCGCCTACTGCGACGAGCTGCACCTGAGCATCCGCGACCGGCTCGGGCTGTTCGTGCAGGTCTGTGCGGCGGTGCAGCACGCCCACCAGAAGGGCGTCATCCACCGCGACCTGAAGCCGTCGAACGTACTGGTGGCGGTGCAGGACGGGCGGCCGGTGCCGAAGGTGATCGACTTCGGGGTGGCCAAGGCGGTCGGTGCCCGGCTGACCGACGAGACGATGTACACCGAACTCGGGGCGGTGATCGGCACGCTGGAGTACATGGCCCCGGAGCAGGCGGAACTCTCGGCCCTGGACGTGGACACCCGGGCCGACGTGTACGCCCTTGGGGTGCTGTTGTTCGAGCTGCTGACCGGGACGACGCCGCTGACCCGGAGCCGGCTGAAGGCGGCCGGGCTGGCGGCGATGCTGCGGGCGATCAAGGAGGAGGAGCCGCCGAAGCCGAGCACCCGGCTGACCGAGTCGAAGGAGTCGCTGGCCGGCCTGGCGGCGGCCCGGCGGACCGACCCGCGGCGGCTGGCCCGGGAGGTCCGGGGCGAACTCGACTGGATCGTCCTGAAGGCGCTGGAGAAGGACCGGACCCGGCGGTACGACACGGCCAACGGCTTGGCCCGGGACGTGGAGCGGTTCCTGGCCGACGAGCCGGTCGAGGCGGGGCCGCCGAGCGGGTGGTACCGGGTGCGGAAGTTCGCCCGCCGGAACCGCGGCCCGGTGCTGGCGGCCGGGCTGGTGGCGGCGGCCTTGCTGCTCGGCATCGCCGGCACCACCTGGGGGCTGGTCCGGGCCGACCGCGCCCGCGCGGCCGCGGCGGAGCGGGCGGAGGGCGAACGGCGGGCCAAGGAAGAGGCTCAGCAAGCGGCCGACGCCGAGCGGGCCGCGAAGCAGGCCGAGGCCGACCAGCGGCGGGTGGCCGAGGCGGTCAAGCGGTTCCTCCTCCGCGACCTACTGAAGCTGGCCGACCCGTCCGCCCAACACCTGGCCAAGGTCGAGGTCAAGCCCGACCTGACGGTCCGCGAGCTGGCCCTGCGGGCGGCGGCCGGGCTGGACGGCCAGTTCGCCGACCAGCCGCTCGTCGAGGCCGAGGTGCGGGCGACCGTCGGGCAGGTGTTGGCGGCGGTCGGGGCGGCCCGGGAGGCGGTGCCGCACCTGGAGCGGGCCCGGTCGCTGTACGCCGCCGCTGGCGGGGAGGACCGGCTCGCCCTCCTGGACTGTGAGCTGGCCCTGGGCTCGGCGTACACCCGGCTCGGCGACACGGAGCGGGCCGGCGCCGTCCTGGACGCCGCCCTGGCCCGCATCCCGACGGCCGGCCTCCCGCCGGAGCTGGCCCAACTGTTCGAGACCTCGGCCGGGATGCGGAAGGCCCTCCGCGACCGCGGTGGCCCGGCCGACCCGGGGGCGGAGCGGCCGCCGTGGCCGGTCGGCCCGGACGTCACGCCGAAGAAGTTCCTCGGCGGGCTGTCCGACATGCTCGGCAGGGTGGAACGGGAGGCCGCGGGGGCGGGCGACGAGTGGACGCGGGACACGGCGGCCGCGAACCGGGAGATGCTGGCCGCGGCGGCCGACGGTGACATCGACCGGGCCGACCGGGCGTTCGTGAAGGTGCTGGCGTTGTTCGAGGCCAAGCTCGGGCCCGACGCCCCGGCCGTCTTGGATCTGGCCAGCGGCCACGCCAAGATGCTCCTGCTGTTCGGGCGGGCGGGCCGGGCGGTACCGCTCCTGGAGCGGTGCTACGCCGCCCAACGGACGAAGCTCGGGGCCGCCCACCCGGGCACGGTCCAGACCGGGCAGCGGCTCGGGAAGGCCTACCTGGCGACCGACAACCCGCAGAAGGCCGCCGGCGTCCTGGCCGAGTGCCTGGCCGTCTGCCGGAAGAACCTCGGGGACACCGCGGACGACACCCGGGACATCCGGCTGAACCTGGCCGAAGCCCATCTGGAGGCCGGAAGCCCGACGGAGGCGATCCCGCTGTACGAGGCGGAGCTGGCCTGGAGGAAGTCCGCCCCGGGGCGGTTCGACCCGGACGACACGGCCTGGCGGCTTGCCGCCGCCTACTACCGGGCGGGCCGGGGTGAGAAGGTGCCGCCGCTGGTGGCCGAGGCGGTCGCCGCCGGGCGGAAGCGGGCCGGGGCGGGCACCCCGGCGCTGGCGGCCGTCCTGGGCAACGCCGGGTTCGTCCTGCTGG
>JAIEQO010000089.1 GCA_019747655.1 Gemmataceae bacterium
GACCCGCGGTTCGACCTGCGGACCCACTCGCCCGACGGGTTCGAGTGGGGCTACGGCGGGAGCGGCCCCGCGCAGCTCGCGCTCGCCCTCGCGGCGGACGTGCTGGGCGATGACGAGGCCGCCCTCGGCGTCTACCAGCGGCTCAAGTTCCGCGTCGTCGGCCGGCTCCCGGCGGACGGCTGGATGCTCACGGAAGCTGAGTTGACCGACACCCTCCGCTCGCTCGCCCGGCCCGACGGCGAGTGACGGCGACACGCATCACCACGGAAGGTTCCCGCCGCGACGACCTGCTCGTCACCGGCACCACGACCGCGAGAGGTTGGCCCTGCACCACCGCCCTCTCGCCCACACCCGCCCGCTCCCTACGCTCACACCGAAACCCGCCTTGCCCGTCCGGCCCCTCCGCAGGTACGCTCTCGGCCGGAGGGAACGGTTGGACCGATGGCGAAGCGAAAACAACAGAAACCGAATCAACTCGTGCCGGCCGGCGGGGGCGACTACGACGGCCTCCTCTCCGGGCTGTCGGCGCTGCTCGACCAGTCCCGCCGGTCGGCCGCCCGGACGGTGAACGCGGTCCTCACCGCGACGCATTGGGAGGTCGGCCGCCGGCTCGTCGAGTTCGAGCAGGGCGGCGAGGCCCGGGCCGGCTACGGGGAGGAGCTGCTCAAGCGGCTCGGGGCCGACCTGACCAAGCGCCACGGGCGCGGGTTCTCCCGCCAGAACCTGCAACTCATGCGGGCCTTCTACCTGGGCTGGGAGATTTGCCAGACACCGTCTGGCATATTCGAGTTCCGGGTCACGGTGCCTCCCGCCGGGGACGAGCGGGGCGCGGTCGCCGTTCCTCCCGCGCCGCTCACGGCGGATGCCTTCCCGCTCCCGTGGTCCCACTACGTCCGGCTCCTGACGGTGCCGAACCTTACGGCCCGGCGGTTCTACGAGGAGGAGGCGGTGAAGGGCGGGTGGTCGGTCCGCCAACTCGACCGGCAGATCGGCACGCAGTTCTACGAGCGGCTCCGCGGGTCGAAGCAGAAGGACGCGCTCCTCGCGAAGGCCGGCACCCCGACGCCGGCCGACCTCCCGACGGCGGACGAACTGGTCCGCGACCCCTACGTCCTGGAGTTCCTCAACCTCACGAGCGAATACGGCGAGGGCGAGCTGGAGGAGGCCATCGTCCGCCACCTGGAAGCGTTCCTCCTCGAGCTCGGCCGCGGATTCGCCTTCGTCTCCCGCCAGCAGAAGGTCCGTATCGACGCTCAGTGGTACAAGATCGACCTGCTCCTGTTCCACCGCCGGCTCCGCTGCCTGGTGGTGATCGACCTGAAAATCGGCCCGTTCACGCACGCCGACGCCGGGCAGATGAACCTCTACCTGAACTACGCGAAGGAGCACCTGACCGAGCCGGGCGAGAACCCGCCGGTCGGCCTCATCCTGTGCAGCGAGAAGAGCGAAACCGTCGTCCGCTACGCGATGGGCGGGATCAACGCCCGGGTGTTCGCCTCCAAGTACCTGACCGACCTGCCGGCCGAGGACGAACTGCGGGCCGAGGTCGAGCGGACGAAGCGGGCGCTCACGGCCCACCCGCCGGGAACCCCCGACTGACATCGGTGCATCTTCCTGGAGCAGTTCTTTCGCCCGTCCCGGTGGCGGGAGAGTCTTGCGCCAGCCGTCGCCGTCGGTCGTCATCGGGGGTCACGGGAAGCTGCCCCCGATGACGACCGACGGCGACGGCTGTGAGAGCGAACGGGTGGGCGCGCTGCTGCCCCCACGCCAGCCAGAACCGGAGGGAGTCGGAGGGGGTCGTCACCTCCTGCGTGCGACCGCGGCATCGCGTTCCAGGCGGCGAGCGAGATTGGTTTCAGTGGAGACAGACGCGGCTCGCGTCGCTCGGCAGGACGCGGCCCAACTCCCGCGCGGAGCGGTCGAGCAGCCGCAGCGCCTCGCGCCGGTGGCCGCCGCGGAGGAGCGCCCGAACCCGTCGCGCGTCCGAGTCGCCGAGCACGGCCCAGAACCCCACACGGTCGGTGTGGGCCGAGCCGCAGCGGGCGACGAAAGACAGGGTGTCGTCGCGTTCCGGCTGGAAGGCGGCGAGACCCTGCTTCGATGCGACTCCGACGTAGGCTTTCGGCATCCATCACAGGTAGCACGGCCCGCATGCCGACTCAACCGCCGAAGACCCCGCAGAGCACCTGCCTCTGCTGGTGCGGGAACAGGTGCCGGTAGCGCCGCCGCTGGGCTTCCGTCTGGTGGCCGAGGAACTCGTCGATGAACCGCTGGTCCACCCCCTTCGCCGCGAGGTTCGACGCGAACGAGTGGCGGAGGACGTGCCAGCCGCGGAGGACGGCCCACTTTGACCCTTTGACCGTCTCGACGAAGTGCCACCCGGCGTCGTCCACGGTGATCGGGATCGCCGGCTCGCCCTCCTGCGGCTGATGCCCGTGCTTCTCCTTCTGCGCGAACACGACCCGCCCGCCGGGGTGCCCGGCCGCGAGCCAGTCGCGGAGGGCCTGTTCGAGGAACGGGGTGAGCGGGACGCGGCGGGTGGTCCGCTGCCCCCGCACCCGCTTCCGCTCGTGGACGAGGACCGTCTTCCCCTGGAAGTCGATGTCGTCGATCTGGAGGCGGGCCAGCTCGCTCCGCCTGGCCCCGGTGTGGGCCGCGGCGACGCACATCGGGTAGACCCACGGCCGCGAGGCGTGCCCCTTCACGAAGGCGAGGAACTCGTCGATCTGCCGGAGGTCGAGGAACAGGCAGTCCCACAGCCGCTTCGTCTCGGCCGCCGCGAGCCCGCCGCGGCCGACCCGCCGCTCGATGTCCTCCCACGTCATGAACGGCCGCTTGTCCTCCCCCTTCGGGAAGCGGAGGCCGCGGTTCGGGAACGGCCCGGCGAGGAGGCCGGTGTGGACGGCCCAATTGAAGCACGCCCGGAAGGACGCGATCTCCTTCCGGAGCGTCACCGGGCTGAGCGGCACTGCCTTCTTGCCCTTCCGCCGGACGCGGGTGTCGAGGTAGTCCTGGAGGTCGGCCGCGGTGAGGTCTTTCAGGGCGAAGCCGTCGCCGAGCTTCCGGCGGACGTGGTTCAGGTGCATCCGGACGGTTTCGAGCGAGTTCGCCTCGACGGAGCCGTTCCCGAGGGCGGCGAGGTAGCGTCCCGCGACTTCCCCGAGCGTCCTCACCGGCGGGGCGGGGGCGGCCTTCGGCGAGGCGGCGAGCTTCCCGTCGGACAGGAGGAACGTCATGATGTCGGCCGCCGGCGGGAGGTCGAGCCGCCCGCGTTCGAGCAGCGCGACGTTCTCCTCGAACCGGAGCCGGATCGCCTCGGCGGCTTTGCCGTCGGCGGTGGCGAGCGACCGCCGCTTGCGTGCGCCGTTCCAGCGGAAGCAGAGGTGGTAGTGACCGGAGGTCGGGTGCTGTTCGAGCCAGGCCATGTGAGGGCACTCCGCGAGGGCACCTTGAGTCTCGCCGCCGGGGGGCTTCCGCTCCCAGCGACGCGATCCCAACGCAACCTCACGCCTGCCCTTCTTCTGCCCTCCCTCGGCGGGAGAGCCTGAGTTGTGGGGAAGCACCGATTCGCCGTAACCGCTTCGCCGCTACAATGCTCGGGAGAGCGGTTTCGCCCGCGACCCGCTCCGCCCAACTAGTCGCTGCACCTGACCCGGCCCGCGTGTAGGCTTTTCCGGATTCGTAGCTCACCGAGCGGGCCAGGCAGGTGAGCTGGGTTGTTCGGCATCGGAAGGCTTCCGGCGGCGGGAGCGTGAAGCGAGATGCCCCTTTCCTTCGCCGAAGCCGTCGAGACGGTCCACGGGCTACTCGGTGCGTCCGCCGTGTTCGGGCGGCTCGGGTATGCCGCGTGTAGCCGCGAGCTTTCGGACGAGACGCCGGCCCTCCCCGCGAGGTGCCGGTTCGCGGTGCGGCCGTGCGAGGGCCGCCGCTTGGTCATCGACTTCTGCTACCAGGGGGACGGCGTCCACTACTTCACGGTGGAGGTGGTCAACGTCCCGGCCGCGGACTCGTTCCTGTTGGACGAGTGGCTGAGTTGGCGGGGGGTTAGGCTGGACCAGTACCCGTTCATCCTCTCCTCCTACGACGGGGCGGAGAGGGACCGGCTAGCCGGCTTCGTCGCCTTCCTGGACGGGCATCTGTCTGCAGAGCGGCTGGCCGGTGTCCTGGCCGGGCGTGACTGGGAACACATCCCGTTCAACTGGGGGACGCTCAAGTAAGCCGGAGAATGGCACGCCGAACCAGATCGCATGGTACCCGGAGGTGGTTCATGACCGCCGATCTTCCGGCCCACCCCGCGCGTGGACATCGCCCCGCCAGCAGTGGCCCCCCACCCGACAGGCAGGACTGGTGCCCGCCCGGCCGCTCCTCGCGCGGCTACAATGGCGTACCGGCGCCGTGCCGGACGATAGCCGAACCGGTTCGCGCGGGGCGAGAGGGTCATGCCGAAGAAGCACAAGAAGCGGAGCGAGCCGAAGGTCGGCGGCATCCTCGGGGTCGGCCTCGACGCGGCCGACGGCCACAAGCGGATCACCCGGACCGACGAGATGGTCCTCGTCGGCGGGTCGGCCGAGACCCACGAGCGGATGACCGAGACGGCCATCAAGTTCGGCGAGGGGCTCGAGCAGCGTGGCAAAACGCTCCGGGACACCTCCGTCCGGGAGGCGGTGGACCTGCTCCGCGAGGCGATCGAGCGGACCGGCCGCTCGGGGTAGGTTGTAACCCGAGCGGCTTGACAGGATTCGTTAAATATGGTATTGTGTACAGTATGATCAGTGTGGTGTGTTCGCGGCGGTCGTGAAGGCCCCCGTGGCCGCATACGGCAACGGAGCGGGTGGCCGGAAAGGAAAACGGGTGAAGGGGTTGTGACGATCTCCGTTGCCGCCATCACCGGGGTGGTTGAGGGCCCGGGTTGGCGCAAAGCGCTATCGGGACAAGGGTTTTTTGGCGTGGGTGGGCGGACGAAAAATGTGGGGGGGGTAGGGGGTGGCACCTCCCGGCGAACCAATCCCCATGACCGATCGGCGAATCCTGCGGTGAAACCCCATCTTGCGGCCCGGGGTAAGTCCCGGTAGAGGCCCGTCCGTGACCGACGACGCCGCGCTGGTCCGCCGCTGCCTCGCCGGCGAGCCGGCCGCCGCCCGCGAGCTGGTCGGGCGGTTCGAGGCGGACGTGCTCGGGCTGTCGGCCCGGCTCCTGGGCCACCGCCAGGACGCCGAGGACGTGACACAGGAGGTGTTCCTCCGGGTGTTCCGCAGCCTCGGCCGGTGGGACCCGGCCCGGCCGCTCCGCCCGTGGGTGCTGGGGATCGCGGTCAACCGCTGCCGGACGTGGGCCGGGCGGCGGGCGAAGGGCCCGGAACTCGCCGACTACCTGCACGAGGCCCCCGACCCCCGCCCGCCGGACGAGGCCGGCGAGCTGGCCCGGGAGGTCCGGGCGGCGGTCGACGACCTGCGGCCGGACTACAAGGCGGTGTTCGTCCTGTTCCACGAGCACGGCCAGAGCTACGAGGACATCGCCGGGGCGGTCGGCCGGCCGGTCGGGACGGTCAAGACCTGGCTCCACCGGGCCCGATTAATCTTGTTGGACCGGCTCCGCGGCCGCGGGCTGGTCGTGGACGACCCCGCCGACACCCCCGCCGGTTCCGGATGAGCTGCCGATGACCGCTCGCCCCGCCGAACCCGACCCGATCCCGCCGGCCTGTGTGTCGACCGTGGCCCGGCTCCAGCAGGCCCTCGACGGCGACCTGCCGTGGGCCACCCTCGACGCCGACCCGCATGCCCTGGGTTGTACGGATTGTCGCGGTCGGGTCCGGGCCGCCAAGCTGCTCCTGGCGGTCTACCCGGCCCCGGCCAACACGGTGGCGGTGCCGTCCCGTATGGCCGAGACGATCCTCGCGGGCGTCAGGGCCGACCGCCGTTCCCGGGTGGTCCGCCGGTGGGTCGGTGTGGTGGGTGGGTTGGCCGCGGCCGTGGCGCTGGTGGTTTGGTCACCGTGGCAGCAGGTGGCGGACCGGCCCGAGGTGGCCGAGCGGCCGCCGGTAGTCGAGCCCGAACGGCCCCCGCCGCCGGTCCGGGTCGGGGCCGAACTGGCGAAGGCCGGCGAAGCCCTGAAGGAAGGCTCGCGGGCGTGGGTCGAGCCGGCCGCAGCCGCCCCGAAGCTGTTCGCCGCCCTGACCGAGACGGTGGCCGCCCCGGCGGTCCCGCCGCCGCCGTCGGTCGAGCCGGCCCGGCAGTCGCTGGCCGAACTGCCGGACGCCGCCCGGGCCGGGCTGGAGCCCGTGACCGGGTCGGCCCAGAAGGCGTGGAACCGGCTCCTGCGGGACGTGGGGGCGGTGGCCGTCAAGCCGAAGTCCTAACGGGCGTGAGTGCCGATGACCCGGTTCGTCCTCGCCGCCGTCCTCGCCGCGTCCGGGTCCGTCGCCCCGGCCGCCCCGCCCCGGGACGAGGCCCTGCGGCTGGCCCCGCCGGACGCGGCCCTCGTCGCCGTCGTGCAGAACGCCCGCGACCACCTCAAGGCCCTCACCGATTCACCGTTCGCCCGCTGGTTCCCCACCACCGCGTTCGGGAAGGAAGTCCTGGGGCAGGCCAACCCGAAGCTGATCGAGTTGGCCGTCTCGCCGCTCCTTGGGCCGCTCGAAATCACCATCCCCGAACTCCGGGACGACGTGATCGGCGACGCGGTCGTGTTCGCCTTCACCCCGGCCCCGGAGGCCGACCCGAAGGCCGAGCGGGCGGTCATCCTCGTCCGGCCGCGGAAGCCGGAGACGCTGCGGCGGCTAGTGGACCGGGTGAACGCCCTCCAGACCGAGGGCAAGGAGTTGGTGGCCCTCACCCGGAAGGAGCACCGCGGGGCGGAGTACTGGGAGCGGCGAGAGGCCGACGGGAAGACCGAGTTCTACGCCTACCGCGGGCCGGTGTTCGCCTTTTCCGGGACCGAACCGGACGTCCGGGCGGTGATCGACCGCGACCTCGACGCCCCGCCGGCCGCGGCCCGCGCTCCGGAGCTGACGGACCGCCTGGGCCAACTCGGGGTGGCCGACGCCCTGGCGGTGGTGCTCGTCAACCCCCGGCCGCTGGACGCCGAGGTGCGGGCCAAAGCGGCGGTCGCCCCGGCGGACGAGAAGGCGTTCCAGGAGCGGTTCGCCGAGGTCTGGGCGGCCCTCGACGCGGCGGCCGTCTACCTGACGCTCGGGGCCGACGCCGAACTCGGGCTGTCGCTCCGGTTCCGCCCGGATGCACTGCCGGCCGACCTCCGCGGCTGGCTGACCGGGCCGCGGCAGCCGTCGCCGTTGTGGGCGGCTGTTCCGGACAACGCCCTCGCGGCTACCGCGGCCCGGGGCAGGGCCTCCGCGGTGCTGGCCGTCATCCGGTCGGTGCTGCCGGAGGATGGGCGGAAGTCGCTCGACAAGGCGCTGGCGGACGTGGTCGGCCCGGCGGTCGGGCGGGAGCGTCTGTCGCGGGTGCTGGACGCCCTCGGTCCGGACTGGGCGGCCTGGGTCGAGCCGCCGGCGGCCGGGGGCGGGTTCCTGCCGGTCGCAGTCGGGGCGGTCAAGGTCAGCCCGGACGGGCCGGACGCGGCCGCCACCGAGAAGGCGATCCGCCGGGCGGTCGGGTTCGCGGCGGATGCGGCCCGGTTCGCGTACAACGCCGCCCATGTGGACCAGATCGAGGTGGCCGAGGAGCCGGACGGCGACGCCACCATCACCACCCTCGTCGGCGAGAAGGCGTTCCCGCCGGGGGTGCGGCCGGCGTTCGCGTTCAAGGGCGGGTACTTCGTGGTCGCCAGTCACCCGGACGCGGTCCGGCGGTTCCGGCCGCCCGATCCGGTTCGGGCCGCCAACGGGGAGGCCGTGCTGGCCCGGTTCGCTGCCGGGCCGGTCCGCGACTACCTCCGGACCCACGGGGCGGAGCTGGCGGCGTTCCTGGCCCGCCACGGCCAGGGGACCGAGAAGGAGTTACGGGAGCAGGTCGAGACGGCGGCGAAGGTGCTAGAGGTGGCGGACCGAGTGGAACTCGTCACGACGGGGACGGAGGCGGGTGTCAAGCCGGCCCTACGGGCGAAGCTGGCCAAGCCGCTGAAGTAGCTCGTGGGGTCACTTCTTCACCGGCTCGAACCGGGCCAGCATTTCCTCCACGTCCTTCACCAGTTTCGGCTCCGTCTGCCGCAGCCGGGCGACGAACGCCTTGGTTTCGTCGGTCGGGCAGGTCAGGGCGTAGCGGACGGTGGCCCGCTTGACGATCGGGGCGGCGTGGGTGGGCTTACCGAATTGGGCCAGCACGTCGGCCGTCAGGTCCCAGTATGCCCACCGCCGCAGGTCCTCGACCGCCTGGTCCGCCAAATCCCCGTGCGGCAAGAGGGCCGCACAGCACCGCAGCACCTCGGCCTTGCACTCCGCCGCCCGGGTCGCCTGGAAGTACCGGACCGTCCCGACCGCCGACAGCCGCTCGGCGTACCCCCGCTTCGGGTCGGCCAGCACCTCGGCGGTGAACGCCCACCCGCCCTTCGGCGCGAGCATGACATACCCCGCCAGTAGCCCGCCGAACGCCCCGGTGACCCGCTCGCCGGGCGGGTTCGGCTTCAAGAGCCCGGCCAGGAAGTCGGCGTCGGCCGGCGCCCCGCACACCCCGAGGAGGAAGGCGAACACCCCCAGCCGGTCGGCCGGGACGGCCGGGTCGGCGATCAGCCGGCGGAGCTTGGCCGGGTCGTATTCCCGGCCGGCCTTGACGATCTCGGCATCCGCCGCTCGAGCGAACTCCAGGAAGGCGTCGGCGGCGACCGTCGGGTCGGCCGCGTCCAGGTGGCGGAAGAAGAACCCCAGCCCGGCCGCCGGGTCGGCCGCCCCCTTCAGGTACTCGACCACCGCCTTTGAGGCCGGGACGCCGAACGCCGGGTCGAGGTCACCCCCGCCGGCCGCGAAGAACATCAGGTAGTCCGGCGGGGTGTCGCCGACCACCGGCAGGTAGCGGGGGACGGTCAGCACGCCCCGGTTCCGCCGGGCCGGGTCGTCCTTCAGCACGGTGGTGACGTGCAGGTCGGTGCTGCCGCCGTCGGTGGCCGGGTCGAACCGCGGGTTCTTGAGCTGCCCGTGGACGACCACCTTCGCGGCGGCGAAGTGGTGCCGGAGTGTCTGCCGGGTGCGGACCGAACCGTCGCAGAAGGTGCAGGCGGCGGCCGGCCGGGCGGCGAGGAACAAGGCGAGAGCGACGGCGGCCCGGGTCATGGCACCCCTCCGGCGTTGGAGACCGGGGCCGTCATACCCCGGCCGGGCCGCCCGGCGGAAGGCTAGTTCCCCTTCGGCGGTACCCGGACCTCGTCCTGGAGCAGCTCCTCCATGTACTTGACCTGCTTCGGGTCCTTCTGCCGGGCCTGGGCGACGTACTCGACCGCGGCCGCGTTCTTCGGATCCGCCGCGGCCGCCGCTAGGGCGAACTTCAGGATCGCCCGGCGGACGATCGGGGTGCCGACGTGCGACTCCTTGCCCGCGTACCCCAGCACCGCCGGGGTCAGCTCCCACACCTTCCACTTCCGCAGGTCCTCCATCGGCAGGTCGGCCAGGTCGGCCTGGTCCATCAGGGCGCCCATCGCCGCCAGCACCTTCTCCTTCGGCACCACGTCCGGCCGGCTCTCCCAGAAGAACCGGACGGTCCTGAGCCCGGCGTACCGCTCGGCGAAGTCCCGCTTCGGGTTCCCGACCACCCCGGACAGGTACTCCCACCCGCCTTTCGGGTCGAGCAGCACGTACCCGGCCAGCACCCCGTCCAGCCCGCTGGTGTACGACCGCTTCGGGTCGTCCAGGAGCGCCCGCAGGGCTTTGGCGTCCTCCGCCCGGCCGCAGTCGCCCAACAGTAGCCCGTAGAGCCCGAACCGGCTCGGGCGAGTGTTCGGGTCCTTCAGCCAGCCAAGGACCAGCCCGGCCTTGGCCGGGTCCCTCTTCAGCCCCCCGGCGAATGCCCGGACCTCCTTGTAGTCGGCCAGGCTGAACTCGTTGTATGCGTCCCCGCTGATGACCAGGTCCGGCGACTCCAGGTACGGGAAGAAGAACCCGAGCTTGGCCGCCGCCTCCTTCCCCCGGTGCTCCATCGCCCCCTTCAGGTACTCCGGCAGCTTGCTGTCGGCCGGGACGCCCTCGCCCCGGTAGGCGTCCAACTTGCCGTCGTACACCTTGAAGAAGACCAGGTGCCGGAGGTTCGGCTGCTTCGGGTCGGCCGGCAGGTACTTCGGGACGGTGACGACCTTCTTCCCCTTCAGGAACTCGTGGTCCTTGATGACCAGCTCGACGGTCAGGTCGGTCGTCCCCTTGTTGAACGCCGACGGGTCGGAGGTGTCCCGCTGGGCGTTCCCGAGGGTCCCGTAGACGATGAAGTCGGCCGAGTTGACCTCGCCGGCCAGGGTTTCCCCGGTGGCCGAGCAGAACGGGCAGGCCGCGGCCGGGCCGGCGGCGGTGAGCAGGGCGACGGCCGGGACGAGCCAGCGGGAGCGCATGACCGGAACCTCCGGGGGGCCTGGCAGCGGCGGGAGGGGCACGGGGTATTATTCCCGGGCCGGCCGCAAGACGACAAGCAGGAAGTGGTGACGTAATACCGTGTTGCACCGACTACCGACCGCCTACTGACTCGTGTTCGGGCACCCCACTCGCGGGGTCGTTTGGGATGCCCCCTCCCCCCCTCCATTTTTCACGACCCCCCGGCCCGCCGCGTAACCCGTGTATCAATAACCAGTTCGACCCGATTTCGGTGTTCATCTCGCACGGCCACCCGGTCACGGTCGGTCACAATCCTTACCCGATCCGATTGGCAGATCAGTACTTCCGCGTTTCGCCCTCCGTTGCCGTATCCGGTCACGGAGGATGCATCGATTGTCTCGGAGCCGTCGAAAGATGTTGACCCGGTTGCCTTGTCGGTGCCTCGGCCGCCCGGATCGTTCCGTCTGGGTATACTGTACGGATGTATTATACCCTACCGTTCGGCCGTGTCAAGTTGCCCGGCCGGGCTTTTTCCGGCCCCGCACCCCTGCTCACCCCCGACCGGTTCTTCCCGACAACCTCACGGCCCGGCGTCACCCGGGTTCGCACAATATCCGGGCCTGGTTCGACCCCTCCCGGAGTTTCCCGATGCGGCGGCAACTGTGGTTCGCGGCGGGCGTCGTCCTGCTCGCCGGGGTCGGGCTGTCCGCCCGGCCGGACGACCCGCCGAAGGCCGACGCGGCGAAGAAGGCGGACGCCCCGGCCAAAGCCGAGCGGGTCCTGCCCGGGCTCCGCCGCGATGGGTTCGTCCAGCTCCCGAACCAGTGGAAGCTCAAGCCCGCCGGCCAGCACGTTGAGGTCGGCGACCTGCCGGTGAACATCGCCCTCCACCCGACCGGCCAGTACGCCGCCGTCCTCCACGCCGGGTTCCGCGAGCACGAGGTCGTGGTCATCGACCTGAACCCGAAGAAGACCAAAATCGTCTCCCGGGCCCCGGTCGAGCAGGCGTTCTACGGGCTGACGTTCTCGCCCGACGGCAGGCAGGTGTACGCCAGCGGCGGCGAGTTCGAGTCCGTCAACGTGTTCGACTTCGACCGCGGCTACCTGGCGAAGGCCCGGCCGGTCGACGTGAGCCGGGAGCGGGACGCCCCGCCGGGCCGGCGGGTGGTGGTCGGCGGGCTGGCGTTCGACGCCGCCGGCCGGGACCTGTTCGTCGCCTCCCCGTGGGGCGACTGCGTCGTCCGGGTGCCGCTGGCCAACCCGGACAACAAGGTGTTCGTCCCGATGACCCCGCCGGCCCCGAAGAAGGCCGGGCCGGGGAAGGGGGAGCCGCCCAGCCCGCCGGACGGCCGGAAGGACCCGAACGACAAGGCACCGGAGGACGACGAGCCGCCCCCGCCGAAGCTGACCGGGGCGTTCCCGTACACGGTCCTGCCCGAGCCGGGCGGCAAGCGGCTGTTCGTCAGCCTGTGGAACCGGGCGGCCGTGGCCGTCATCGACCTGGAGGCGAACGCCGTCGTGGGAACATGGCCCACCGCCGAGCACCCGACCGAGATGGTGCTGTCGCCGAAGGGCGACGCCCTGTACGTGGCGTGTGCCAACTCGACGAAGGTGAGCGTCCTCGACCCGGCCACCGGGAAGGGCCTCCAGACGATCGCCTGCTCGCTCTACCCGCAGGCCCCGAACGGGAACACACCGAACAGCCTCTGCCTGACCCCGGACGGGCAGATGCTGTTCGTGGCCAACGCCGACGCCAACAACCTGGCCGTGTTCAACGTCGCCGACCGGGCCACGGCCAAGCCGCTCGGGTTCGTCCCGACCGGCTGGTATCCGACCTCGGTGCGGTTCAACCCGCTCGACAAGAAGGTGTACGTGGCCAACGGCAAGGGGCTGGTGTCGAAGGCCAACCGGGCCGGCCCGAACCCGCAGCTCCCGGCCGCCCGGAACCTGCCCGAATACATCGGCCAGCTCTTCAACGGCACGGTGTCGGTGCTCGACCTGCCGACCCCGACCCGGATGGCGGCCCTGTCGAAGACGGCCTACGAGTGCAGCCCCTTGCGGAAGGACGACGCCGTCCGGGCCGAGGGGGTCGAGGCCGACAACCCGATCCCCAAGAAGCTCGGCGACCCGAGCCCGATCAAGTACGTGATTTACTGCGTGAAGGAGAACCGGACCTACGACCAGGTGTTCGGCGACATGGCCGGCCGGCCGAACCCGAAGGGGAACGGCGAGCCGGGGCTGTGCCTGTTCCCCGATGGCGTGACCCCGAACCACCACAAGATCGCCGACGAGTTCGTCCTGTTGGACAACTTCTACGTGGACGGCGAGGTGTCGGCCGACGGGCACGAGTGGACGATGGGGGCCTACGCCACCGACTTTGTGGAGAAGATTTGGCCGCTGTCGTACCGGGGCAGCCCGCGGGGGACGTTCGGCTACCCGTCGGAAGGGGCGTTGGACCCGATCGCCCGGCCGGCCGGCGGCTACCTGTGGGACCGGTGTGCGGAGGCGAAGGTGAGCTTCCGGACCTACGGCGAATGGACCACCAACGTCGGTGCGGTCAAGAAGGACGGGACGTTCGCCGACTGCAAGCCGTCGGTCCCGGCCCTGGCCGGGAAGATCGACCCGCAGTTCCGGTCCTACGACCTCGCGTACCCGGACGTGAAGCGGGCCGAGCGGTTCATCTCGGAACTCCAGCGGTTCGAGAACGAAGGGGACATGCCGCGGATGCAGGTGTTCCGGCTGCCGAACGACCACACGGCCGGGACTCGGGTCGGGGCCCCGACGGTGCGGGCGATGGTGGCCGACAACGACCTGGCCCTGGGGATGGTGGTGGAGGCGCTCTCGAAAAGCAAGTTCTGGAAGGAGACGGCCCTGTTCGTGATCGAGGACGACACCCAGAACGGGCCGGACCACGTCGACGCGCACCGCTCGGTGGCCCTGGTGGTGTCGCCGTACACCAAGCGGGGGTATGTGGACAGCACGCTGTACTCGACGACGAGCATGCTGCGGACGATGGAGCTGATCCTGGGCTTGAAGCCGATGAGCCAGTTCGACGCGGCCGCCCGGCCGATGTACGGGTCGTTCACCGCCAGGCCGGACCTGACCCCGTACACCCACGTCGTCCCCCGGGTGGACTTGAACGAGACGAACAAGCCGGGGGCCCCGAACGCCGAGTTGTCGCAGCGGCTGCCGCTGGACAAGGAGGACCAGGCCGACGACATCGTCTTCAGCCGGGTCATCTGGCAGGCGGTGAAGGGGCCGAAGAGCGAGATGCCGCCGCCGGTCCGGGCCGCGTTCTTCGTCCCGGTCACGGCCAAGCACGGCGGGGCGAAGAAGGACGATGACGACGACGATTGATCATCCTAGCCCGGGGCTTCCGCCCTGGGCAACGCACGACGGCCCCTCCGGGGCGGGGACCCTAGCCTCGAAGCGGCGATCGTTCGTTGCCCAGGGCGGAAGCCCTGGGACGGGTGAGCGGGAGTCCGGAGGCTGATGTGCTAACCCATCCCACAATCGGTTGTTACCCCGACCGCTAAAAAATGGGAAGTTGGTTGCCGATTTTAGCCCGGTCGCTAAAACGGCCGGCACTGCCGGACGGTCGGCAGGCCCTCTCCTTCCGCCCGACCAAGGCGGACTCCCCGGGTGGTGTCATGGGCAGCGGCGCACTGTTCGAAGTCGACCCGATCGAGGAATTCCGGCTCCGCCGGTGGGCCCGGGAGAATTACGTCCCGGCCGACTCACGCGACCGGGCCTG
>JAIEQO010000741.1 GCA_019747655.1 Gemmataceae bacterium
GAAGCGGTTCGGCGAGTACAAGCGGGCGGCCCGGGCGGCGGCCCTCGGCGGCGGGGGGCGTTACCCGGCCCGGCCGAGCGACGCCTGGACCGGGGAACGGCCGGACGCCGACGTGGTGGCGGCGAGCCTGATGGACTACCTGGCGTTCGGCCCGGTGGCGGCCAGCTTCCCGAAGTTCCTGGCCGCCCTCAAGCCGGGCGACACCGGCAACGTCCCGGACGTGACCGCCGCGATCGAGGCCGCGGCCGGCAAGGCCGAGGTGTTCGAGATCGGCTGGCGGCGGTGGGTGCAGGCCGGAATGCCGGCCGCGAAGTAGAGAGAAACAAGTGACCAGTGAGCAGTCATCAGTGACCAGCAACGCGCGTCACAGGCCGTCCTGTCCGCCGTGCTGCTGACTGGTCACTGGTCACTGGTCACTGATGACTGCTCACTCCCCAAGTACCAATCCGGGGTGACGACCCAGGCCAGCCGGCCGGCCCCCTTCTCCGGCTCCCCGTCGAACGTCACCAGGGCCGCCCCGCCCTTCTCCAGCCGGACGTTCTCCGGGTCGGCTTCGACCAGCCACGCCAGGTACGCCGGCAGGTCCGGGTCGTGGCCGACGACCGCCACGTCCTCGGCCCCGAGGGCGGCCAGGTCGCGGGTCAGCTTCCGCTTCCGGAGCGACCCCGGGGCCAGCCAGACGGACTCGTGGTACCCGGCCTCGGCCGGCCCGCCGGCCAGGAACCCCTCGGCCGTCTGCCGGGCCCGGACGAGTGGACTGGAGGCGACCGCCCCGACCGCCCACCCGAGCCGGCGGAACGTCTCGCCCAGGGCCCGGGCCTGCCGGTGGCCTAGTTCGGACAGCGGCCGCTCGGCGTCGTCCCCGGCCCACAGCCGGGGGTCGCCGGCGTCGGCGTGGCGGATCAAATAAACGTTCACATCGGCCTCCCGGCGAGCGGCCGCGGACCCGGCCGGCTCACGCCGGCCGCTCGCCCGCTTCCCCCAATCTACTCACGGGGCCGGCTTCCGGCATTCGCCCCCGGCTCGTAGAATGGCAGTTGGCACTCTCCGTCCCCGTTACGCCTCCAGGTTCGAATGAAGCGGCAAGACATCCGGAACGTGGCCGTGATCGCCCACGTCGACCACGGCAAGACCACCCTCGTCGACCAGATGCTCCGGCAGTCCGGGCTGTTCCGGGCCGAGGAGCTGGACAAGCTCGTCGGCGGGCAGCACGGCCTCATCATGGACTCGAACGACCAGGAGCGGGAGCGGGGCATCACCATCCTGGCCAAGAACTGCGCCATCCGCCTCGGGGACGTGAAGGTCAACCTGATCGACACCCCCGGGCACGCCGACTTCGGCGGGGAGGTCGAGCGCATCCTGCGGATGGCCGACGGGGTGTTCCTGCTGGTGGACGCGGCCGAGGGGCCCTTGCCGCAGACCCGGTTCGTCCTGCGGAAGGCGTTCGCCGTCGGGCTCAAGCCGATCGTCGTCATCAACAAGATCGACCGGCCGGACGCCCGGATCGACGAGATCCACAGCCAGGTCTTTGACCTGTTCATCGAACTGGGGGCGACCGACGAGCAGGCCGACTTCCCGGTCATTTATGCCAGCGGCCGCAACGGCATCGCCACCACCGACATGGCCGTCCCGGGGAAGGACCTGCGGCCGCTCTTCGACGCCATCCTGAACACCATCCCGGCCCCGGAGGTGGACGAGAACGCCCCGCTCCAGCTCCAGGTGACGAACCTCCAGTACAGCGAGTTCCTGGGGAAGATCGTGGTCGGCCGGGTGGCGGCCGGGCGGATCAAGAAGAACCAGAAGGTGACGGTGGTCAAGCAGAAGGACGGGACGACGTTCAACGACACGGTGGTGCAGGTGCAGGAGTACGACCGGCTCGGCCGGCGGGAGGTGGAGGAGTGCCGGGCCGGGGACGTGTGCGCCGTCGTCGGGATCGACGACGCCGACATCGGCGACACCCTCTGCGACTTCGAGAAGCCGAAGGCCCTGCCGCCGTTGACCATCGACGAGCCGACCCTGGACATGCTGTTCAAGGTGAACGACTCGCCGTTCGCCGGGAAGGAGGGGAGGCCCTTGACCAGCCGCGAACTCCGCGACCGGCTGGAGAAGGAGTTGCAGCACAACGTCGCCCTTCGGGTGGTCCCCGGCGAGCGGGAGAGCGAGTTCGTCGTCAGCGGCCGGGGCCTCTTGCACCTCGGGGTGCTCCTGGAGACGATGCGGCGGGAGGGCTCCGAGGTGGCGGTCGGCAAGCCGCGGGTGATCCTCAAGGAGGTCGACGGGAAGAAGCACGAGCCCTACGAGTACCTGGTGATCGAGGTCCCGACCGAGCACTCGTCGTCGGTCATGCGGCTGGTGCTGGAGCGGCAGGGCGAGTGCGTGAAGATGGAGGGCGGGCACGGGAACAGCACCCACATCGAGTTCCACATCCCGGCCCGGAGCCTGATCGGGCTGCGGACGAAGATGCTGACCGCGACGCAGGGGCTGGCCATCATGCACCACAACTACCTGGAGTACCGGCCGGTGAAGGGGGCGGTGACCGGGCGGCCGAACGGGGTGATGATGTCGACCGAGACGGCGAAGGCGACCGGGTACAAGATCGAGCAGTTGCAGGAGCGGGGGATGATCTTCGTCAAGCCGCAGGAGGACGTGTACGAGGGGCAGGTGGTCGGGGAGAACGCCCGGGAGAAGGACATGCCGGTGAACATCACCCAGCCGAAGCCCTTGACCAACATGCGGGCGGCCGGGGCGGACAAGACGGTGCCCCTGAAGCCGCCGGTCGAGTTCTCCCTGGAGGCGGCCCTGGAGTACATCGAGGACGACGAGCTGGTCGAGGTGACGCCGTCGGCGGTGCGGATGCGGAAGCTGTACCTGAAGGAGAGCGACCGGAAGAAGTTCGAGCGGCAGAAGGCGGCGGTGAGCTAGGTCAGGTCGAGGGCGGCCTTCAAGCATTCCTCCGCCCGAGCCATCAGCACGGGAGGCAGGAAGCCGATCACGCGGTCGACCAGTGGGCCCTCGATCGTCGCCAGGTTGTTGCACGAGACGAGCGAGTCGTGCAGCAGCCCGGACTGTGCCCCCTCGGGCGTGTTCAGCGCGACCAGCAACTGCGTCGGCTCGCGGACGGCCCGCAGGTTCGACGTGATCTGGGCCACGACCACGTTGGCCAGGCGGGCGTTGTCCCGGTCCGCCGACACGACCAGGCACGGCCGCCGCTTCCCGCCGGCCCCGGACGCGAACGGGTACCAGGCGAGGACCACGTCGCCCCGCCGGAAGGTCACTTCCGCACCTGCTCGTACCGGTCGTAGTCGTCCATCTTCGGGTCGTCCCAGCCCGGGGCGAACGCCCGGTCGACGGCCGGGTAGGCGTCGGCCGGTCGGGGCTCGCCGATGAGGCGGTCGTACACCTCGGCCGGTAGCAGGACGAACGCCCGGTTGGTGTGCGGGTCATGGAGCCGGATCGGCTCGCCCGGGCGGTCGGCGACGGCCCGCCGCTGGTCGTCGGTGAGTGTCGGAGTCATGGCGTCCTCCATTCGCTCAGCTTACCCCGCGGGCCGCAGGCGCACCAGTGCCACCAGTGGGGCGGGCAGGGGAAGCGCGAGCCGGCCGTCGGCCCCGAGGCGGTCGGTGCGGACCACGTCGAGTTCGTGCCGGTCGTCGACAAGGCTCGCCGTTGCGACAGTCGGCCCGGCCCACGGCAGGCCGCCGACCTTGAGGGCGAGGTCGCCGGCCCCGGCCCACCGGCTCGCCAGGATCACCACCTCCGACCGCTTCTCGTTCACCGCCGCCCCGACCGCCACGCCGGCCGGCACGTCGCCCGTCACGGCGAGCCGGTCGCCGGCGTCGGCCAGCGCCCGGAACGCCTTCATCGCGTAGAAGCTGGCGGCCGGGACGCCGTGGTGGTCGAACAGCCCGAACTCCTGCGGGTCGGCGGTGAACAAGTTCGCCATGTCGAGCGGGGCGTCTTGCAACAGCAGGAGCGTAGCGGCCACGACGGCCGCCCCCTGCGGCCCGCCGACGGCCTGCCGCCATACCTTGCGGGTCTTCCCGTCGGCGGCGAGAGCCCCGGACCACGAGTTGCCGGGCAGGTGGTTCCACTCGTTCAGGTGGCTCTCGGCCTGGGCGAACCCGGCCGCGTCGAGCAGCCGGCGGACCTCCCTCGCCCGGGCCGGATACTCGTGCGGGTCGGCCGAGTAGCAGTGCCACGAGAGGAAGTCGAGCGGGGCGGCGTCGGCCCGGCAGTGGGCCAGGAACTTCCCGAAGAACGGCGACGGCTCCAGCCGGCCGGCCTTGAGCGTGCCGGTGTTGCCCAGCCCCGGCCCGCCGACGAGGAGCTTCGGGAACCGGGCCTTGATCGCTTTCGCCGTGACGCTGTAGAGCCGGAAGTAGTCCTCGTCGGTGCCGGACCACATGGCCGGGCGGTTGTCCGGCTCGTCCCAGACCTCCCAATACCGGATCGGGAAGCGGAGGCCGTCCGCCCAGCCCTCGGTGTAGTGGCGGATGATGCCGACGCACGCGGCCGCCCACCGGGCCGGGTCCTTCGGCGGGTGGACGTACCTCTTGACCTTGCCGTGTTCGATGCTCTCGCCGAGCCGGTAGACGACGCCGCTACCAGCGTCGACGACCGCCTTGACGTACTCGTCGGTCCGGGCGAAGTCGTAGCTCTCGGGCCGGTCCGGGTTGGCCGTCGGGTCGGGGAAGACGACGTGCAGGTCGACCACGTCCGGGTTCGGCCAGTGGGCGTCGTGCAGACGGCAAAGTGGCGGGGCTACCTCCCGGAACCGGGCCGACAGGTCGAGCGTCCCGCCGACGTTCAGCGGCCCGCCGTTGACCCCGTGCAACGGCCGCACCCTGCCCACGACCTTGGCCGCGTCGATCGTGAGTTCGGCCGGCGGCCGGGCGACCGCGAGCACGGCGGTGGAGGCGAGGAACTGGCGGCGGTCCATGCCCGGTACAATACCCCGGATGGCCCTCACCGACCTGGAAATCCCGCGGACCGACGGGCCGCTGCCGCCGGAGGTCCGGCGGTTCGTCCGCGACGCCGACCGGCGGATCGCCGACTTCCAAATCTGGTCCCGGGTGCCGGCGTTCGTCCCCAGCAACTTCGAGCCGGCCTACCGGGTCCTCCGTGCCGTCGCCGAGAACCCGGTCGCCCGCGGCACCCGGTTCTGCGAGTGGGGGAGCGGGTTCGGGGCGGTGACGTGCCTCGCGGCCGTGCTCGACTTCGAGGCCTACGGGATCGAGGTCGAGGCCGAGCTGGTGGCGGAGGCCCGGCGGCTGGCCGACGACCACGGGCTGACGGCCGAGTTCGTGGCCGGCAGCTTCGTCCCGGCGGGGGCCGAGGACCGGGTGTACAAGGCCGGCCAGTACGCCTGGTTCACCACCGAGGCCGACGCCGCCTACGATGAGTTGGGTCTGGAGGTGGACGACTTCGACATCGTGTTCGCGTACCCGTGGCCGGACGAGGAGGGCGTGACCGCCGACCTGTTCGACCGGTACGCCGGCCCGGGGGCCCTGCTCGTCACCTTCCACGGCGGGGACGACTTCCGGCTGAGGCGGAAGAGTGCGAAGCGGAAGAAGTCGTAGGGCCGGCTGTGCCGGCCGCACCCACCCCGGCCGGCCCTACGATAGTCACCGGCCCAGTGCGTTCCTCAACTCCCGCGGCAACGGCGACTCGCATTCGACCCGGTCGCCGGTGGCCGGGTGCGGGAAGGCGAGCCGGTGGGCGTGCAGCCCGAGCCGGCCGACCGGGTTCATCTTCGCCCGGTACGCCTCGTCCCCGATCACCGGGCAGCCGAGCCCGGCCATGTGGATGCGGATTTGGTGCTTGCGGCCGGTCACGATGACGACCTCCACGAGCGAGTACCGCCGGCCGGCCCGGACGACCCGGTACCGGCTGACGGCCCGCTTCGCCCCCGGCCCGCCGGCCGGGGCGACCCGCACCCGCAGGTTGTTCGTCTCGGCGAGGTGGTTGTCGATCACGCCTTCGGTCGGCCGCGGCAGCCCATCGACGACGGCCAGGTAGATTTTCCCGGCCGCGTCCCACCCGGCCTGGAGGCGGTCACGGGCCTCGGCCGACCGGGCGAACAGGAGTAGCCCGGAGGTGTCGCGGTCGAGCCGGTGGACGACGAACACCCGGCCGAGCTGGGCCGTCGCCCGGACGTAGGCGGTGTCCTGCTTCTCGGCGTCGGTGGCCACGGTCAGCAGCCCGGCCGGCTTGTCGACCACCACAACCACGTCGTCTTCGTACACGACTGGAAGGTCGGAGTCGGAGCGCGGGCCCCCGGCCCGCTCCTGTCCGAGCGAAGAGCGGACCGGGGGCCCGCGCTCCCCGGACGGCGGCCCGACCGTGACCCGGTCGCCGGGCATCAGGGGGTGGTCGTGGCGGGTGACGGCGACGCCGTTCACGGCGACGCCGCCGTGTTGCAGGAGCTGCTTGACGCGGGTGCGGTTGGTCGGGGCGAGGGCCGTCAGGAGCCACGGCAACAGCGGCCCGGGGGCGGTCGGCGGCGGCAGGTCGCGGGCCATCGACGCTAGCTCCGCTTGGCCTCCAGCTCTTGCCAACGGGCGTACAGCCGCTCGACCGCGTGCTGGGCGTCCTCCAGCTCCCGGCAGGCCGCGGTCATGGCCGCGTGGCCGGCGGTCGACGCCGCCTCGACCGCGGCCTGCTTCGCCTCGACGGCCGTTTCGGCCGCCAGGATAGCCGCCTCCATCCCGTCGAACTCCTGCTGCTCCTTGTAACTCAGCTTCTTCGGCTTCGACTTCGGTGCCGCGGACGCGCCCCCTCGCTCGCGCTCGGGGTTCGCCTTCTGCGGCGGGGCGGCCGCCCGGCCATAATCCGCCAACCATTGCGATACGCTGCCGTAAGGCTTGGCGTTACCCCGGCCGCCGAGCCCGATCACCGCGGTGCAGAGCCGGTCGAGCAGGTCGCGGTCGTGGCTGACGATCACCACCGCCCCGGGGAAGGTTTCCAGGCTGTCTTCCAGGACTTCGAGGGCCGGGATGTCGAGGTCGTTGGTCGGCTCGTCGAGCATCAGCACGTCGGCCGGCTTCAGCATGAGCTGGGCGACCCGCACCCGGGCCTGCTCGCCGCCGGACAGGGCGGATAGCTCCACGTCCAGTTGCTCGGGCCGGAAGAGGAATTGCTTGGCCCAGCCGCCGACGTGGAGTTGGCGGTCGCGGAACGTCACCACGTCGGCGTTCGGGCTGAGGGCCCGGCGGAGCGTCACCGACAGGTCGAGGGCGGCCCGGCCCTGCTCGAAGACCTCAAGCCGCAGCCCGTCGGCCCGGGTGACGGCGCCCGCGTCCGGCTCGACCTCGCCGGCGAGCACCTTGAGCAGCGTGCTCTTGCCGCTCCCGTTCGCCCCGAGCAGGCCGACCACGTCGCCGGGCGACAGGATCAGGTCGAGCCCGGCGAACAGTGGTTTGCCGCCGAGCGACTTGGTGATCCCGGCCGCGGTCAGGAGTTTTTTCGTCTGCCGGCCGGTGCCGACGAAGTCGATGCCCGCGGCCCCGAGGTCGGCCGTCCGGCGGTTGAGTTCCGCCAGCTCGGCCCGCCGGTCGGCCGCCTCGCCGATCCGCGACCGGCTCTTGCTCCGCTGGGCCGACTCCTTCCGGCCGAGCCAGTCGGACTCCCGGCGGACCTGGTTGGCCACGGCCGCCCGCTCCCGCTCCTGGGCCTCCAGGAACGCCTCCCGCTTGTCGGCGAAGGCGTCGTACCCGCCGTCGGACCGGAACACCCCGCCCGGGTACACCCGGCTGACTTCCACGATGTCGTCGGCGACGGCCCGGAGGAAGGCCCGGTCGTGGGTGGCCACCAGGTAGCCGAACGGGGCGTCCCGGAGGAGCCGTTCGAGCCAGACGACGCCGGGCAGGTCGAGGTGGTTGGTCGGCTCGTCGAGCAGGAGGATGTCCGGCTCGCGGGCCAGCTCCCGGGCCAGGGCCAGCCGCTTCCGCCAGCCGCCGGACAGGACGTCCGCGGGGCGGTCCGGGTCGTCGAACCCGACCCGGTCGAGGGCGATGACGGCCCGGGTCTCCCGCTCGTAGTCTTCGAGCGGCAGGTCCGCCAGCCCGGCCAGGACGGCCGCCTTCGCCGTCAGGCCCGGGGCGAAGGTGTCGTCCTGGGCCAGGTAGCCGACCCGGACACCGCGGCGGGCGATGACCTCGCCGCCGTCGGCCGGCTCGCGGCCCACGAGGATGCGGAGGAGGGTCGACTTGCCGGCCCCGTTCGGGCCGATCAGCCCGACCTTCTCGCCGGCCCGGAGGTCGAGCGACAGGCCGTCGAACAGCCGGGCGTGGGCGAAACTCTTGGACGACTCGCGGGCGGACAGCAAGACGGACATGCGGGGCCCGGGTGGCGTGGCGGGGGGCGGGGGTATCTTACGCCCCGGACCCGGGCCGACGCTCGAGCCGGTTGGTTTGGTCCGGCGCGCCACACACCCTGCGGCCGAACCAATGGAAATGGTCGGACCGACGACCGTTTCCCCGACCTACTTTCCCCACCCGCGGTACTCGGACCAGCCGATCCAGTAGTGTTCACCCGGGGCCGCCCCGAGCGTTTTGGTCGTCTTCCCGCGGGTCTCCCGGACCTTGGCCGGGTGCGTCCCTCCGCCGAAGGCGAGTTCCCGCAGGCCGTAGAAGCCGAGGGCGGCATCCCGGACGTCGAACAGCGGCCGGGCCTCGGTGTCTTTCACCCCCGGGCCGTAGATGAACGCGCCGAGCACCTCCGTCCGGCCGCCGGCCGTGGTCCGGATGCGGACCCCGGCCCCCTCGCACTTCATCCCCAGCACCCACAGCGCCGCCCCGTCGTTCTTGATCAGGCCGTCGTCGCTCGTCCCCTCGGGGTTGAGCTGCCGGCACCACGCCTTTTGGCCGGGGTTGGTGAGTACGAGGTGGCACGGGCAGTCGGTCAGGAAGATGTCGCCGGTGCCGGTCCCGAGGGCCTTGACCCCGCAACTCTCGAGCACCAGCGTCCGGCCCTTCGAGCGGTTCTCGACGGTAATCGGCGGGCCGCCGAAGGCGTCGATGTTCTGGAACTTCACCACCGGGGCCGCGTCGTCGGTGACAACCAGCCGGCCGTTCTTGCCGCCGATGAGCCGGCCGAACCCGAGCCCGAGGACGTGCCGGACGGAGCCGTGAACCTTGACCTCGCCGTCGAGGGTGTAGTGGTTCGGGTCGGGGCCGCCGCAGCCGCGGAAGTACACGGTCGTCTTGCCCGCCGCGGCCGCCGCGTCGATCGCCTGCTGGATCGCCGCCGTGTCGTCCGTGTTGTCGCCGGCCGTCGCCCCGTGGTCGTTGGCGCACTCCCACTTGGCCGGGTCGGTCTCCCAAGGCACCGCGGGCTCCCGCTTGACCGGCAGCCGCAGCCCGCCGGGCTTGGCCGGGAACTGCTGCCGCGGCGGGTGCGAGGAATACTCGGCCACGTCCGGCCCGGCCGCGTCGCCGGCCGGCGACTTGCTGGCGATGGCCGCCTTGAACCCCTTCGTCTTCAGGTCGCGGGCGTACAGGACCGACTCGTTGAGGACGGCCGGGCCGTTCGGGTCGCCGCCGGTGAACCGGCCGCCGTGCAGGACGACCACCCCGCCCCACCAGTGCCAGTCGTTGGGAATCTTGCACTCGACGGCCAGCGGGGTGTTCCCGACCACCAGGTCTTCCGCGGCGACCACCGCGGCCGTCACCGACAGCCCGACCTTGCGGCAGTTTCGGACCGTCACGCGTGAGAGCGTCTGGCTCCAGTGCCACTGGGACAGGACGCCGGTCTCGAAGCCGTCGACCTCGACATCCTGGACGAGGTTCGGGCCGTTCTGGTCGAGGAAGCCGCTGTTGAGCCCGACCTTGCCGTTGCCCTTGATGCGGACGTTCTGGAGGCAGCCGGAGTTGGTGGCGTACCAGCGGACGCCGTCGGCCTCCGGGTTGTCGCCGGCGTCGACCGTCAGGTTGCGGACGTTCCGCATGAACCAGTCGGCCGAGGTCGGGCCCTTCTCGTTCGGGTGGGTGCGGAGGACGCAGGTCACGCCCTTCGAGCCGTCCGCCAGCCGGATGACCACGCCGTCCCGGGACTCGCCGGTGAGCCACGGCCCGAGGGCGTTGTGGACCACGAGCGTCTTCGTGACCTTGTACGTTCCGTTGGGCAGGTACAGGGCCTTCGTCGTCTTCTGGTTGCGGCCGGTGCTCAGATCGAGCCCCTTCTGGAGCGCCTCGGTGTCGTCGGCGACGCCGTCGCCCTTGGCGCCGAGGTCCCGCTTGGCGTCGAGGACGGCCGCCTGGTCGGCCGGGAAGGCAACACGATCCGCGGCCGGGGCTGCCGGGGCTGCCGGGCCGGCGAGGGCGACGGCGGCGACGGTGAGTGCGAGTCGGCGCATGGCGTGGGCCCGTCGGGTGACTGGAAGCGACTCGGTAGATGATGCCAGGATAGGCGGGCGGCGCACGCTCCGGCGGCCCGGCCGGGCGGATTGGGCCGACCGCGCTTGACACCCCGGCCGCAACTGGGGGAGTATTCAAGGCCTTCCGGCGTCGGGTCGGCAGGGAGTATTCGCTGAGGACCGGCCGGCGGGGTCGGGTGAGCGGAAGCCCCGAGCCGGGCCGCCCGGACGCGGCAACGGCCAGCGGCGGCGCGACGCTTGCGGGGCGTCCGACCCGCGACTCGGCGGGCTGACGAGGTGGTCGTCGGGTCGCCAGAGGCCGGCCGTGTCCGTGCGGCCGTATGACTCGTCACGGAATCACCGGTCACGAACGGAGGTGTGCGATGGTTCGAGGAGTTCTGCTCGCCGGCGTACTCGTCCTTGCGGCCCTCACGACCGGCGCGGCCGACGCACCACCGGTGCCCAACCCGCCGCCCGGTGGCGTGCCTTCGCCGGCCGATCCGAAGCCGGGCGGTCGGCCGGCGGGCGGCCGGGAGCCGTCGGCCGCACCCGCGGACTCCGCCGATGTGCTGGAAGCCCACCTTGGCACCCGGAGGGCAAACGAGCGGGCGGCCGGGGTCGGTCTCGCGGCCGCCAAGCAGAAGCTCGCGCGGGCTGAGCAGGCGGGGGCGGCGGGCGCGGGGTCGGGCGAGGACGTGGACCGGGCGCGGGCCGAGGTGGACGAAGCCGCGGCTCAACTCGACGTGCGGAAGTCCGAGGTCCGCGAGGCCGAGGCGCGGCTCCGGCAGGCGAAGACCCCCGCCGGGGGGCCCTCCGCCGCCCCGACCGTGGTGGTGTTCAACATGGCCGCCGTCATGCGGGACTTCGCCAAGGCCAAGTACCAGGTGCATCTGCTCGCGAAGAGGCGGGAGGCCGTGTCCCGCGAGTTGGTCGGCTGGCGGGCCGAGTACACCAAGCTGCAGGAGGACGTGACCTCCGCCACGGACCCGACGGCCAAGGACGCCATCGGGCGGGAGATGACCGTGTTGTACCGCAAGATCGAGGACAAGGGGAAGGAGATCGATAAGGCGCTGAACGACGAGGCCAGCGCCGTCATCTCCAAGCTGTACGACGAGATCAAGGGGGTGGTCGACGCCATCGCCACCACGAACGGGTACCACCTGGTCCTGGCCTACCCGGACGCCGTCACCGAGGAGGAGCAGAAGAACCCGTACCTGCGGGAGCTGAAGCTCAAGCCGCCGGCCGCCCAGCCGTTCTTCGTCCACCCGCGGGCGGACATCACCGCCGAGGTGACGCGGCGTCTGAACGCCGAACACCCGCCCCTCGACGACCAGGGCCGGAAGGTGGACGTGAGCCGGCTGCCGCCGGCAACCCCGCCTGCACCCCCCGCCCGGCCGCGCAACTGACGAACACGGCACTCGCCGCGCGGGGTGGTGACAGGCCGAACCCGGCGGCCGCCCAACACGGCGGCCGCCGGTGGGCTATTCGTTCGTCCGTCTAAAAGGCGTGTTGCAGGCCGAACCAGAGCTGGAAGGGCGTGTTGTCGTTCACCGTCTTGGCCAGGTCGAGCCGGAGCGTCGCCCGCTCGATGAAGCTGAACACGGCCGCGTCCACCCGCAGCCCGGCCCCGACCGCATAGGCCACCCGCCCGCCGACCGACCGGCCGTTGGCGTAGATGTCCCCGGCATCGACGAACGTCGCCAGCCAGACGTTCCGGGCCCCGACGCAGTGGTCGAGGCAGTCCCAGGTGACGTGCCGGGCCAGCGGCAGGCGGAGTTCGGCGTTGGCCACCCACAGGGCCGACCCCTGCCGCTGGGCGAGGTCGTAGCCGCGGAACAGGGTGCCCCCGCCGAGGGCGAAGAACTGCCCCTGGTCCGGCAGCGCCCCCGCCGCGACGACGCGCCCCGCCAGCCGGGCCTCGCCGAGCCAGTCCGGGAGTTGCTTGACGCCGGCCAGCTCGGCCCGCAGCCGGCCGGTCCCCGTCGAGTTCGGCAGCCGGGTCTCGCCGGCGGCCGCGGTGAAGTCGGCCCAGACGCCCTCCTCCGGGTCCCAGTACGGGGTGTACAGGTTCAGCCGGCCGTGCCAGCCGCCCTCCCAAACGCTGTCCGGGCGGACCGCCCCCGGCGTCGTGGTCCGGGCGAACGGCAGGAAGTTGTCGGAGTACTGGGCGAACACCTCGTGGTAGATCATCGGCGGCAGGTACAGGCTCGACCCCTGCTTCACGGTCCAGCGGCGGTACAGGACGCCCCGCTGGGCCCCGCCGTCGCCGTCGGTGTTGTCCCACGGCCCGGCGACCCGCCGCTCGTAGTTGAACCCGGTCTCCCGGAGCTTGCCGGGAATCACCGCATCGACGCCGAACACGAGGTCGCGGAAGCCCGTGCGGTAGGCGAGGTAGGCCCCGGTCCGGAACTCGTTCGGGCAGTTGGCCCCGGCCCGCAGCCCGACCAGGGTGGACCGGGTGTACCACGGGTCGGTGTACGACGCCCCCCACGCCCACGGCCCGGCGGTGATCGTGCAGCGGTCGTAGTCGCTGGTCAGGTCGGCCTCGTCGAGCATGGTGTACGCGAACGTCGCCCGGAGCTTGGGGGGCGACTTCCAGGCGTTGTTCTTCGGGTCGGCGTCGAGCAGCACCCGGTCCGGGTCGACCTCGACCTGCTCGACCTCGGCGAGGCCGGCGAACCGCACCTCGACCGCGTTCTCGCCGACCGGCTCGACGGTCACGTCCAGGTCCCGGCCGGCCGGCGTCGGCAGCGCCAGCCGCTGCGGGCCGGACCCGGCGGCCACCGGGACGCGGACCGGGAACCCCTCTTGCCCGCGGAACCGGACCCCGAGGACGGTCGGCTCGGCGTACTCGCCCGTCTGCCGGAGCCGGACCCGCACGGTCTTCGTCCCGACCGGGGCCGTGATCGGGATTTGCCGGTAGGCCCACGGCACCTCGTCCCGGACCTCGACCCGCTCGACGGCCCAGTCGGTCATCCCCTTGCCGTACACCCAGCGGTCGAAGAACTCGCCCCAGTCCCGGCCGGTGTACTCCTCCAGGTCCCGCCGCAGGTCGGCCGCGCTCAGGACGCGCCAGCCGTATTTGCCGATCAGCGACCGGGTGAAGTCGAGGAACGCGGCCTCGCCGAGCCGGTCCTCGACCATCCCCCACACCTTCGACCCGCGGTCGTAGGCCCCGGTGAACAGGCCGAACAGGTGGCCGTACCGGGGCAGGTCCTGGGCGGCCGGGTGCATCTGGCCGTTGCGGACGGCCTGGTACATGCCGCCGTGCCGGTAGTTCTCCCGGCGGATGTTCGGCATCCACCCGAGGCCCTGCGGCCAGTCCAGGAAGGCGTTGTTCTTGCCGTACTTCTTGTCGAGCAGCCGGTGGGTGAAGTGGGCGGCCGCCCCCTCGTCCATGAAGGGCTCGGAGTAGCCGTTGGTGCCGACCAGGTTGTACCACCACTGGTGGCAGGTCTCGTGCGACACCAGGTAATCGACGTACCCGCGGGCCAGGTGCGGCATCCCGAACACCCGCTCGTCGATCATGACGAGGCCGGCACACTCGTTCCCGTTCCAGCCGAAGAAGGATTCCGCGACGGTGAACTGGTCGTAGGGGAACGGCCCGAACCAGTCCGAGTAAACCGGCAGCGCCTCGGCGACGATCTTGAGTATTTCGGTCGCGTAGAACTCGTGTTCGGCGAAGGCGAAGCAGCGGAGGGCGACGGTCCGCCCGCCGGGCACCTCGACGCTCTGCCGGAACTCCTTGAACCGCTTGCTGCACAAGATCGCGAAGTCGCGGCCGACGAACGGCTCGGTCACCACCCGCTTGCGGCCGGCGGCGGTCGGCGTCTCGGACTTCGTCACGGCCGGGGTGACGAGGACCTCGTCGGCCGGGAGGGTGATCGCCGCCTCGAAGACGCCGGCCTCGGCGAACCACGGCTGGTGCCACGGGACGAACGGCATCGGCCGCCAGCCGGCCTCGTCGCGGACGGC
>JAIEQO010001033.1 GCA_019747655.1 Gemmataceae bacterium
GGCCTTCCCGCCGGCCGTGACCGGGCTCGCCCGGGCGGTCCTGTCCGGCGGGTGGGGGAAGGTGCTGGCCCTGTCGATCGCCGGCGGGCTGTTGGCGGTGGCGGCCGCGGCCGGTCCGGGCCGTCCCGACACCCCACCACCCGGGGACGGCCCCGCCTCCCGCCAACGGACGGCCCGCCCGGCCCCCGGGCGGCCGCCCGGGGGCGAGACCGACCACCCGGCCGGGGGGGCAGTCGACTCCCGGGCCTACCTGCCGTTTTCCGAGGGCGTGCCACGCCGGGTCACCGACTTCGCCGAGGTCCACGCCGCGAGCCCGGAAGGGGTGATGCGGTGGGCGAAGTCGCTCAGCCCGGGGTTCGTGCCAGTCGCCCTGGGGGGTCACCCGTCGGCCGACCCGCCACAGGTTCACGCCGTCGCGGTGAGGTTAGAGGGGCAGTCGGTCGACGGCGAGGTGACATGTGGCGTGATGACGGTCCGGCCCGCCCTTGAGGAGGCTCTCGGGCGCGACAACTACCGAACGCTCCATGTCCGCTGGTACCGCGGCGACCGGCGGAACTTTTACGACCTCTCGCTCTGGCTCCGAGACCCGCTCGACACGCTCTGGTACCGGCCGGTACTGAACGAGGACGTGGTCGGCCACTTGGAGGGCATGCGCCGGCAGGGGTGTAAGCCGGTAATGCTCTCCCCGCACCCCGATCCCGGCCCGCACACGACCGTCGTCCACTGGGTCGGCGACGGGAGCCGGAACCGGTGGCGGGCCGAGGTCGATCTGCCGGCCGACCGGCTGCCCGCGTGGGCGAACGCGGCCCGGGCCGACCGGCTGTTCGTGAGCATCGTCGAGGCGTACCGGAACGAGCGCGGGGAGACCCGGTTCGGGGCGGTCGCCTGGGAGAACCCGGAGGGCCTGGACTCGGCGTTCGAGGCCGACCTCCGGACGGCGGAGTACGAGGCGAAGGTGGCGGCGTACCGGAGGGACGGCCTTCGGCCGGTGTCGGTCACGTCCTACGGGGACCCGGCCGACCCGCTCTATGCCGCCGCGTGGGTCCGGTACGTCGCCCACTGACGGCCCCGCGTCGCCGGCGACCGGCCTCGGTCGGGGAACCCATTAACCAGGGAGAGTCCGTTTCATGCTCCACCGCATCGCCCTACTCGCGGCCGTCGCCTGCGTCGGCGGCCTCGCCGGCCCGGCCCGGGCCGGCCTGGTCTACAACCTCGCGAACGACTGGAGCGACGTCAACAACCCCAACGGGGTGTGGGCCCTGGACAAGGCCCCGGGCACCCCGTTCACCGTTAATCAGTCGGACTGGTGGGCGAACGGCACGAAACAGCGGGCATGGGCCGATCAGCCGTTTCCCCAACAGGCGCACGTCCCGGTGTGGATGAAAGTGACGGCACCGAGCCAGTTCACAGACCCGAACTTCGTCGACGCCGGGACGGTCGTGGTGCACGGGGCGGAGACCGGGCGGACCGGGACCGAGTTCACCAGCGTCGTCTGGACCAGCCCGGTGGAGGGGATTGTGGACATCGCAGGCGGGGCCTGGGTGCTCAAGTCGTTCGACCGGCCGATGATCTGGGAGTTCTCCAAGAACGGCACGTCCCTGACCTCGGGCACGCTCACCCAGGGCGACCCGTACACGAAATCCAACCCCTTCGACTTCGCAGCCGGTTCGGGCGGGGCGTCGGCCCTGTCGTTCGCGGTGGCGGCGGGCGACACCGTCACCCTGACCGTCTACCGTGGTCCGACTGCCCCGTATTCGACCTTCGTCGGGCTGAACCTCACCATCACCGCCACCCCGGCGGCCGTACCCGAGCCCGCGTCCGCGGCGACCCTGGCCCTCGGTATGGGATGTCTGCTACCACTCGTCCGCCGCCTCCGGCGGCGGACCGTGTGACCAACGACGGGCTGGCGAGGTGTAGCCCGTCCTGGCGGGCGGGGGATTCACCCCCTCGCCCGCCGGCGGCGTGCGGTGGGAGGTGTGACTCGGAGCGCGGGGGCGGTCGCTCACGCTCCCGCCCTTGTCCGTCCGGGGACAGGTCCGCATCCTGACCCGGACCGGCCCGCCGACCACCCGCCCGCCGACGCCGAGGTCCCGGTGCTCCCCGGCCTGTTCGCCGCCACCCTGTTCACCGGGGCCGCCCTCCTCTTCCTCGTCCAGCCGCTCGCCGGCAAGCTCCTCCTCCCCCTCGTCGGCGGCACCCCCGCCGCCTGGAACACCTGCCTCGTCCTCTTCCAGGCCCTGTTGCTCGCCGGCTACCTGTACGCCCACCGGTCCGTCGCCCGGCTCGGCGTCCGCCGGCAGGCCGCCGCCCACCTCGCCGTCCTGTCGCTCGTCCTGCTGGCGTTCGCCGCCGCCGTCGCCGCCACCGGGTCGCCGGTCGCCGTCTATCCCGCCCTCGTCCCCGCCGACCAGGACTACCCGGTCGCCGGCGTCGTCGCCCTGCTGGTCGTCGCCGTCGGGCTGCCGTTCCTGGTGCTCAGCACCACCGCCCCGCTGCTGCAACGCTGGTTCGCGGCCACCGGCCACCCGGCCGCCGCCGACCCGTATGTGCTTTACGCCGCCAGCAACGCCGGCAGCCTCGTCGGACTGTTGGCGTACCCGTTCCTGGTCGAGCCGTGCCTGGCGTTGCCCGACCAGCAGTGGGGCTGGGCGGCCGGGGTCGGGGCGTATCTCCTGATGGTGACGGCGTGTGGGGCCGCGGTGCTACGGGCCCGACCCGCGGCCGGGGATCATTCTGACCCGGATTCGTTCGGCGGCGACCGGATTCGTTTTCCCGCAAACCGATTCGTTTCGCCGCAAACCGATTCGTTCGGCGCGGGGTGTGTGTCGGGACCGAACTCATCCGGGCCGGCCGGGTGGCGGGTGGCCCGGTGGGTCGGGCTGGCGACCCTGCCGTCGAGCCTGTTGATGGGGGTGACGACCCACCTGTCGACCGACCTCGCCCCGGTGCCGCTGTTGTGGGTGGTGCCGCTGGCCCTGTACCTGGTCAGCTTCGTGGTGGTGTTCGCCCGGTGGCCGGGGTGGGCCCGGCAGGTGGCCGGGCGGGCGACGCCGATGCTCGTCCTGTTCGCCGTCGTCACCCTGGTGGCCGGCGCCGGCGAGCCGCTCGGGCTGATCGTCGGCATCCACCTGGCGGCGTTCTTCGGGGTCTGCCTGGTATGCCACGGCGAGCTGGCCCGCGACCGGCCGCCGCCCGAGCACCTGACCGCCTTCTACTTCTGGATGTCGCTCGGCGGGGTGCTGGGCGGGGCGTTCAACGCCCTCGTGGCCCCGGTCCTGTTCGGCCGGCTCGGGATGGTCGAGTACCCGCTGGCCCTCATCCTCGCGGGGCTCGTCCGGCCCCGGGGCGATGGCACCCGCTACCGGCTCACCGTGGTTGACGTGCTGCTCGTCCTCGGGCTCTTCGGGCTGGCGGCCGGGCTGGCGGTGTACGTCCCCCGGCTCGTCGAGGTGCCGGCCGACGGGCCGGACGCCGACGCCGGGCGGATCGTCCGCGGGGCCCTGATGGTCGGGGTGCCGGCGGTGGTGGTGTTCGCCCTGGTGGCCCGGCCGGTGCGGTACGCCCTGGCCCTGGCCGCCCTGTTCGCCGCCGGACTCATCGACCCCGGGCCGCACGGCCGGACGCTCTACCGCGAGCGGAACTTCTTCGGCCAGGTGCGGGTGACGCAGTCGCCGGACGGCCGGTTCGTCCGGCTGGTCCACGGCACCACCCTCCACGGCCAGCAACGGACCGACGAGCCCGGCCCGCCCCGGCCGATGACCTACTACCACGAGAAGGGGCCGGTCGGGCACCTGTTCCGGGCGCTGTCGCCGGGGCCGGGCCGCCGGGTCGGGGTGGTCGGGCTGGGGACCGGGGCGATGGCCGCCTACGCCCGGCCGGGGGACCGGTGGACCTTCTACGAGATCGACCCGGCCGTCAAGCGGGTGGCCGAGGACCCGCGGTTCTTCACCTTCCTGGCCAATTGCCGGGGCGAGTGCGAGGTGGTGCTGGGCGACGCCCGGCGGCAGCTCGGCCGGGTGCCGGACGGCGGCTTCGACGTGCTCGTCCTGGACGCCTTCAGCTCGGACGCCATCCCGGTCCACCTGCTGACCCGGGAGGCCCTGGCCCTGTACGTCCGCAAGCTCGCCCCGGGCGGGGTGCTGGCGATGCACCTGTCGAACAACCACCTCGACCTGCCGCCGCTGGTCGAGCGGCTTGCGAAGGACCACGACCCGCCGCTGGTGGCCCGGCTGATGACCGACCAGCCGACCGACGGCGAGCGGGAGGACGGGAAGGCGGCGTCGGCGTGGGTGGTGCTGGCCCGGTCGGCGGCCGACCTCGGGCCGATGGCCAAAGGGCCGCACTGGCAGCCGGTCCGGCCGACCCCCGGCCCGGTCTGGCGGGACGACTTCGCCACCCTCTTGTGGGTTTGGATGCTTTGGGTGTTTTTGGGCGGGGTGTGCCGCCCGAGTGTCAGCGGGCCGGCACCGCCGGCCCTACGGGTGGTCACCGCACCTCGATCATCCGGCACTCGGCCAGCGGCACCTCGGCGGCCCCGACCATCAGCAGCTTGCCGCCGACACACCGGACCGGCCCGCCGTCCGGGCAGACCCGGTCCGTCTCCAGCCCCAGGGCGAACTCGTCGTCGGCCTCGTGCGACCCGGGGTAGACCAGCGGCAGGTGGACGGCCAGTTCCGTGCCGTCCGTGAGCCGCAGGTCGGCCGGGCGGAAGAGGCGGTCGAGGGCGTACCGCGCCGGCCGCAGGGCCACCCGCCGGACCGCCTCCCACGGCACCCACAGGTAATCCCCGCCGGCGAACACCTCCAGCACCGAGGCGAACCGGTCGTCGGCGTCCCGCAGGCCGTCGAACTCCTGGCCGTCGAGGAAGCCTGCGAGGTCCGGTGAGGACTCGTCCGCCCGGTCGACCCAATTCACGGCCTCCTCGGGTTGGTCGTCCCGCAGGCACCGGACCGCCCGCCACCGGCAGCGGGCGTGGCGGGGTGCCGGCTCCGGTAGCACCACCGGCCGGCGGCCTGCCGCCCGCCGCCACTCGGCCCGCAGGAGCCGCCGAAACCCCTGCCGGGAGGCCGGCCAGCCGGGGTCGTCGGAGTCGATCTCATCCAGATGCGACCGGGCCTCGGTCAGCCGCCCGGCGAACGCCAGCAACTCGACCAGGAACAGCCGGGCGGCCGGGTCGGCGGGCCGGTCGGCGACGGCCGCCTCCTGAAGGGCGACCGCCTCGACCAGCCGGCCCTCGGCGAACAGCTCGTGCGGGGTCATACCAGCAGTTTACGCCCGGCCTCAATCCGTGTTCTAGAGTTCCGCCGTCACCCGACCCGGAGCCCGGCCATGCGGTTCATCATCGCCCCCGAGTTCTACGACCAGATGCAGCGGGTGACCGACCACACCCCGGACTGCTACGTCCGCCCGGGCGAGTACCTGCACCACCTGTACATCGACGGGGTCAAGTACACCGTCGCCCCGGCCGTGCTCGACTGCCTGGCCCAGGCCGAGGGCAAGGGGGACGCGGCCGCCGTCGAGCACCTGCGGCTGCACAAGCTGCACTACGAGGCCCTGCTGGCCGACGCCCAGCGGCACGGCGACCTGGAGGGCGTCACCCTCATCGGCGACCCGCCCCCGTCTGACGAGGAGGGCGTCCCGGTCCAGACGGCCCACTACACCCCCCGGGTGCCGGCCCGGTGGGAGGACCTGGGGCTAGACTTACCGTTCCTGTTCGACCTGATCCTGCGGATGATCTACGCCCGGGGTCAACTGACGGGCGGGGAGTTGGCCCGGGAGTTGGCCATCCCGTTCGCCGTCATCAACCCCGTCTTCCAGGCGATGCGGAAGCAGTCGCTGGTCGACATCGTCGGCCAGCGGGGGGCGAGCGGCGACGCCTCGTTCGTATACGAGATCAAGCCGCCGAAGGGGACGGCCGCCCTGCAGGAAGCGCTGGACAAGACCAGCTACGTCGGCCCGGCCCCGGTCCCGTTCGCCGACTACGTCGAGGGGGTGCTGGCCCAGACGATCAAGAAGCTGGTCGTCACCCGGCGGAGCATCCGGGCCGCGTTCCACGACCTCATCATCTCGGACGCGGTGTTCAACGAGATCGGCCCGGCCATCAACTCGGCCCAGTCCATCTTCTTCTTCGGCTACCCGGGGAACGGCAAAACCAGCGTCGCCGAGCGGATCACCCGGCTGATGGGCGACACCATCTACGTCCCCCACGCGGTCGAGGCGAACGGCCAGATCGTCAAGCTGTACGACCCGATCCAGCACACCCCGGTGGACGACGCCGACGCCCCGGCCGAGGTGTCCGAGACGCAGCTCCTGCGGCGGGCGACGGCCCACGACCCGCGGTTCGTCCGGGTCAAGCGGCCGACCATCGTGGTCGGCGGCGAGCTGACCCTGCCGATGCTCGACCTGAAGTACAACCCGGCCGGGAAGTACTACGAGGCCCCGCTCCAGATGAAGGCCAACGGCGGCATCTTCATGATCGACGACTTCGGCCGCCAGCAGGTCCGGGCGATGGACCTGCTGAACCGCTGGATCGTACCTTTGGAGAAGAAGTACGACTACCTGAACACCGTCACCGGGACGAAGATGGAGGTGCCGTTCGACCAGCTCCTGATCTTCTCCACCAACCTCGACCCGACGCAGTTGGCCGACGAGGCGTTCCTCCGGCGGATCAAGTTCAAGATCGAGATCCGGGACCCGGACGAGGCCCAGTTCCGCCGCATCTGGGAGCTGGTGTGCAAGGGCCGGCGGGTGGAGTACGACGACCGCGGGGTCGACTACCTGATCGGCAAGTGGTACAAGCCGGCCGGCCGGCCGTTCCGGATGTGCCAGCCGCGGGACCTGCTGGACCAGATGCAGTCGATCGCCAAGTACAACATGGAGCGGGTGAACTTCAGCCCGGACCTGATCGACGCGGCGTGCGCCACCTACTTCGTCAGCAGCGAGGGGAAGACCTTCGGGGCGAAGGTGCGGCTGGACTGACCGACGTGTGGCGCGCCGCGCGTCGGGTCGGCGGCCGCCCGGGTGGCCGCCGGATCGACCGCCGCCCCGCCCGGTCAGGCGACCGCTCTCCGGCGGCGGGCCCACCCGGCCAGGCCGGCCAGCCCGGTTCCGAGCATGACCAGGGAGGCCGGCTCGGGGGTGGCCACCGCCGGCTCGCGGAAGAAGAAGTCGTCCATCCCGACCACATCGACGCCCTGCCCGGGGTTGTCGTTCGGCCCCAGGGCGGTGGTCCCGGTCGTGATCCGCACCCGGGCGATCCGCTCGCCGGCGTCGCCGACGATCCCGAGGAACGACAGGCTCCCGTCGGCCGTCCTCCCCGTCGGTACGTTGAAGACGCCCAGGGAGGTGCCGCCGAGGCCGAACAGCTCAATCGTGGTGGCCCCGGCGAGGTCCACGTCGGTGAACACGGCCCCGAACCCGCCGACCACCGCCGGGACTGCCCCGTTGGTGCCCGGGATGGAGAACCTCGCGTCGGTGACGTTGCTGCCCAGCGGGACGAAGATCCGCACCGGGCTGAAAAAGCTGAAGGTCGTGCCGTAGGTCGGGTTGATGCCGAGCAGCTCGGGGGCGTCCAGCGGCGTCTGGAGGAACCCCGTCCCCGGCGTCGTGAAGCTCGCCCCGCGGATGTTCCGGAACCCGTTGAACGGCGTCCCGGCCGGCGAGGCGGTGGTCGACCCGCCCCCGTCCCAGTTGATCTCCCGGCGGCCGGAGCCCAGCGGCCCGGGGGCGTTGCCGTTGTTCGGGTTGCCGAGGGCGGCCCGGAAGGCGTCGACCGTCCCCTGGATCGACGCGGGGGTGTTGTCCCCGCCGGCGGAGTACACGACGAACCCGGCCCGGCCGGTCTGGGCCGTGGCCAGCACGACGACGGCCGCACTCGCGGCCAACAAGACTGCGAACCTCGTGCCTCGCATCGCGCGGTCCTCCTTCACGAGGGGCGAGCGGCCCGTCGGGCCGTAACGGAACCCGCCGGATCGCGGCGGGGCGGGCGGCGGAGTCGTGGGAACAGCAAGAACCGATTCGCGCCCCCGCCGGAGCCGGGGGATCGGATCAGTTGCCTAGAGCGCTCTTCAGGCTCGTGAGGCGTTGCGAGTGTATCCGCAGCGCCGGAAGTAGTTTCGGCACTCGTCGGGTCGGAACCGGTCGAGCAACTTCCCGATCCGGTCCCACAACTTCTCGACGGTCCGCTCGGCGGCCGAGCGCGGCGGGCGCTTGAGCTTCGAGAAGGCATTCTCGATCGGGTTCAGGTCCGGGCTGTACGGGGGCAGGTACAGGAGTTCGCACCCCGCCCCCTCGATGGCCTTCCGCACCCCGGCGACGGTGTGGCTGCCCAGGTTGTCCATCACCACCACGTCCCCGCGCCGCAGCTCCGGCACCAGCACCTTCTCGACGTACGCCCGGAACACGTCCCCGTTGACCGCCCCGTCGAGCACCAGAGGGGCGATGAAACCGTCGACCCGCAGCGCCCCGACGAAGGCGGTCGTGTGCCAGTGCCCGTGCGGCGAGTCGTCGGTCAGCCGCTCGCCGCGCGGCGCGTACCCGTGCGTCCGGGTCATGTTCGTCTTGGCCCACGTCTCATCGAGGAACACCAGCCTTCGCACGTCGAGCCGGGGCGCCGTCTCCGCCCGCCACCGGCTCCGCTTCTCGGCCACGTCGGGCCGGTTCTGCTCGGCCGCGTGGAGGACTTTTTTTGTGCGTGAACCCGAGCCGCCGAACCGCCCGCCAGACGGTGACGACGGCCACCCCGACGCCCAGGAGCGTGCGGTACTCGCCGGCCGTCCGGTCGGGGTTGGACCGGATCAGTTCCCGGAGTCGCTCCTCGTGCGCGGCCAACACCGGCTCCGGCCCGGGCGTGGCGGCCAGCGGCTCGATGGACCCGGTGTCGCGCCTCTGCTTCTTCAGCTTGCGCACCCACGACGGGCTGACCGAGTACTTCTCGGCCACCGCGGCCGTGCCCAGCCCCGCGTCGCAGTCGTCGATCAC
The DNA here is from genome assembly GCA_019747655.1 of Gemmataceae bacterium. GTDB lineage: Bacteria > Planctomycetota > Planctomycetia > Gemmatales > Gemmataceae > Urbifossiella. The sequence goes on from JAIEQO010001033.1 coordinate 8,980, forward strand.
CCGCTGCCGCAGGTCCACCGAGTACGCCCTCATGACGGCCCCTCCTGGCTGTTCAGGGAGGGTAACCGGGTACCGGACGACTCGCCACACAATCCTGAAGAGCGCTCTAGCCCATCCGCGTCCAGGGGCGAGCCGGCCAAAAAATGCTGAGGCGAGCGATTCGTCCCGGCGAGCCGCCCCCGCGGGGTGGGTACGGACTCCACCGGGGCAGCGAGAACATGTCCGACAACATACCCGCACGGTCGTGCGGTCGCAAGCGTTGCCCGGGGGATCGCGGCGGGCCTCCGCGCAACGCGGGCACCGGGCCTTGCCGCCCATAGGCTGCCGCGGAGGGCCGCACCACGGCCGACCTGGGGCGGCACCGGCCGGGTGCGGGTACAATCCACCAGCGCCTCGTACCGCTCACGGGTCGGCACCCTTGTCCGGCACCCCGCACCTGTCGCCCCGCGTCCCGCCCCCGCTCGGCCAACGGCTGAAGGCCGAGGCCGAGCGGCGTGGGTTCGCGCTGTCGGGCATCGCCCCGGCGACGGACGCCAACGGGTTCGGCCGGTTCGCCGACTGGCTGGACAAGGGCTACGCCGGCGCGATGGGCTACCTCCACCGCCACCGGGAGGAGCGGCGCCACCCGCGGAGCATCCTGGAGTCGGTCCGCAGCGTGCTGATGGTCGGGATGGAGTACGGCGGGGCCGACCCCTGGGACCGCGGCCGTCCCGGCCGCTCTTCCCGGCCCGACCAAGAGCGGCCGGGACGGCCGCGGTCCCAGGACGGGCCGACCGGTCGCGTAGCGGCCTACGCCGCCGGCCCCGACTACCACCGCTTCCTGTGGGACCGGCTGAACGACCTGTCGGGGTGGCTCGAACGGGAGGTGCCCGGCTGCACGGCGGCCGCGGTCGCCGACACCGCGCCACTGCTGGAGCGCGACTTCGCCCGCCGGGCCGGGCTCGGCTGGGTCGGCAAGAACACCCTGCTCATCCACCCCGGGCGGGGCAGTTTCTTCTTCCTCGGGGCGGTGCTCACCGACCTCGAACTGACGCCCGACGAGCCGTTCACCGGGTCGCACTGCGGCACCTGCACGGCCTGCCTCGACGCCTGCCCGACCGACGCCTTTCCGGAGCCGGGCGTACTCGACGCCCGGCGGTGCATCAGCTACCTGACCATCGAGCTGCGGGGTGAAATCCCCGTCGAACTCCGGCCCGGCGTCGGGAATTGGTTGTACGGCTGCGACGTGTGCCAGGACGTGTGCCCGTGGAACCGGAAGGCGGCCGGGCTGCCCGTGCCGTTCCCGCACGACCCCGGCCTGGAGTGGCTCGACCCGGTCGAGCTGCTCGGGCTGGACGAGGCCGCCTTCCGGGCGCGGTTCAAGAAAACGTCATTGTGGCGGAACCGGCGGGCCGGGCTGTTGCGGAACGCGGCGGTGGTGCTGGGGAACGTCGGCGACGGGCGGGCGCTGCCGGCCCTGGAGCGGGCGCTGTCGGACGACGAGGTCATCCGCGAGGCGGCGGAGTGGGCGATCGGCCGCATCCGCGAACGGTCCGCCGAGTCGGCCCTTGCGACGGTCCGACCGCCGCCGTAGAGTCATTACCACCCTTCCCTCATGGGTCGCCCGCCGTGAGTCCGACATCGGCGTCCGTGATCGACACCGTCGGCCGGCTGCTCGCCGCCACCGACGGCCTGTCCGTCTGCCACGACCCGCCGGCCGAGCCGCCGGTGCCCGGCACGTTCGAGCCACTGCCGCCCGACCTTCACCCCGATTTGGCCGCGTCCTTCACCCGGCACTACCCCGGCGGGTTGTACCGGCACCAGCGGGCCGCCCTGGACCACTTGCTGGCCGGCCGGCACACGGTCGTCGCCACCCGGACCTCGTCCGGCAAGTCGTTGATCTACTCGGCCCCGGTCCTGAACGCGCTGCTGCACGACCCGGACGCCACCGCCCTGTTCCTGTTTCCCCAGAAGGCCCTGGCCAACGACCAACTCGGGCGGCTGTGCGCCGCGGCCGACGACCTGCCGGCGGTGCCGCCCGGCGGGCCGCCCGCCCGCATCTCGTCGCACGGTACGACGGGGCGACCGACAAGGACCTCCGGCCGGCGATCCGCGAGCAGGTCCAGGTCCTGCTGACCAACCCGGACATGCTGCACTACTCGGTCCTGGCGTACCCCGGGAACTGGGACCGGTTCCTGTCCCGGCTCCGGTACGTGGTGGTGGACGAGTGCCACGAGTACCGGGGCATCTTCGGGACGAACGTGGCGTACCTGTTCCGCCGGCTCCGGGCCCTGGGCCGGCGGTCCGGGTCGGCCCCGACGTTCGCAGCCACCTCGGCCACCGTCCGGGACCCGGCCGGACACCTCGGGCGGCTGACCGGGCTACCGTTCACCGAGGTCGGGCCGGAACGCGACGGCAGCCGGCAGGGCGGGCGGAAGGTGTGGATGGCCTGCCCGAAGGACGACCACCCCTACGACGCCGGCCGGAAGCTGACCCTGGCCCTGGCCGACGCCGGGCTGAGCGTCCTGACCTTCTGCCTGAGCCGGACGGCGGTCGAGCGGATGGTGGCCAAGTCGAAGGACAAAGGGGAGCCGGCGTTCGTCCGGGTCTACCGGGCCGGGCTGCGGGCCGACGAGCGGGAGGAGATCGAGCGGGGGCTGCGGGACCGAAACGTCCGGGCCGTGTTTAGCACCAGCGCCCTGGAGTTGGGGATCGACATCGGGGCGATTGACGCCGTCGTCTGCGTCGGCCTGCCGCACACCATGATGAGCCTGTGGCAGCGGGCCGGGCGGGCCGGGCGGGCCGGCAAGGACGGGGCCGTGGTCCTGATCCCGGGCGAGACCCCGATCGACGCCTACTACGCCGAACACCCGGCGGCCCTGTTCGGCCGCGGGCACGAGCCGCTGGTCCTGAACCTTGACAACCCCCGGGTGCTGCACCTGCACTACGCCTGCGCGGTCAAGGAGGTCGGCGGAGACGAGGCCAAGCTGGACATCGGGACGTTGGGCCCGGAGTTGACCCACATTAAGGCCGAACGGGACGCCGGCCGGCTGGACATCGAGGAGCTGTACATCGACGACCCGCACCGCCGGGTCCGGGTCCGGGGGGCCGGGGACGAGGCCTACGCTCTACTGTGCGACGGGGAGGAGATCGGGGAGATCGACCCGTCCCACCTGCTCCGGGAAGCCCCGCGGAACGGCATCTACCTGCACGGCGGGGTGGCCTACCGGGTGAAGGACGTGGCCCGGTCCTCCCGAGAGGTCCGGCTCAACCGGGAGCGATCCCGGAATACCACCACCTCGGCCGTGCAGACGAGCATCAAGGCCCGCCGGCTCCCGGTCCGCAGCCAGCATGGGCGGGTGCTGGTCGCCCGGGCGGTGCTGGAGGTGAACGAGTACCTCGTCGGGGTGACGGAGAAGAACCCGGCCGGCGCCGTCGTCCAGACGTGGACGAAGATCGGCGGGATGCCGAACTGCCGGCTACCGACCGAGGGGACGGTGCTCCGGCTCGACCCCGGGCTGTGGGAGGAGGCCGTCACCCGGCTCGGGGACCGGCCGGCCCGGGCCGCCCTGGACGCCGTCGCCCGGCTGTTCGGCAGCCTGTTCCCGACCGTCACCGGGCCGTGCGACGCCTCCGACTACTCGGCCGCGGCCGACTGCCCCCGGGGTGGCCCGCCGGCCGTCTACCTGTTCGACCGGGTACACTACGGGGTCGGGCTGGCGGCCGGGGCGTTCGACCGGATGGCCGACCTGGTCGCCCGGTCGGCCGAGCTGGTCCGGGAGTGCGGATGCGACACAGACGACGGCTGCTTCCGGTGCGTCCGGAACCCGCACGCCGAAGTGCCGGCGAGCAAGCAGGCCACCCGGACCTTGTTGGGGCTGATCGCGGCCGAGTTGGCGGCGCCGGGGGTCATCACCGGGGCCGAGGACGACCCAGCACCGGTCCCGGCGTCCGCCAGGCCGTGCCCGGGGTGCGCGACCCCGACCGCGGCCGACGACCGGTTCTGCCGGAACTGCGGGACCAAGCTGGAGGCCACCCCGTGACCGCGACTGCCGACGCCCCGGCCGGGCTGTTCGAGTTGATCTACCCGACTGCCCGGGTCCGCGGCCGGCTCGTCCGTCGGGACACCGGGGGGACGCTCCGATGGGCGACGTTGGGCGCGGCTAAGGCGGAGGAACTCGGCCGTGACGGGGTCGGGTGGTTCGTCGGCCGGCACCCGGGGACGGTGGACGCCAACGCCCAACTCGGCCGGCTCGATGCCAACCCAGAAGGCGGCATCTGGGTCGTGGTGCCATTCAGCTACGACCTGTCCGACCGGCTGCGGGCGGCGTGGCCCCACCCGGAATCTGTGACCGCCGGCCCAGACCGCGGGGTGTGGCAGTCGCGGAAGGTGTGGGTGGCACCGCCGGAGCAGCTCCGGGGCATCCGGACCGACGCCCGGGACCACCCGGACCGGGTGGCCGGGGTGATCATCCTCGACCCGGGCTGTTTGCTATACCGGAGTCGCGGCGGGGTCGACCGGTGGGGCCATGCCCACACCAACGACCGGCCGCAGCACGTCACCAACTTCCGCGAGGACCTAACCACCGACGGGTGGCAGCCGCCGCTGCTGCTGCTGACCGACCGGCCGCCGCTGGGGGTGGACGCGGCGGTCGCTGCCCGGGCGTTCGGGCTGGAGGCGTGGGAGTTCGTGGCCGGCGACTCGTTCGCCTGCTGGGAGGTGCCGATCGAGGCGGACGACTGACGATCCTTACGGCTTGCCCCGGGTCCGTGGCCGCCGGCGGTCGGGGTAGCGGGCGTACCTCGGCCGGGTCGGGTCGCTCACGTCGATATGCAAGTCCCCGTTCTCGGTCCACATCGGGACGTGCCGCGGAAAGTCCGGCATCGCCGACCACCGGCGAAACCCTTCTTCGGTCCTCGCCTACCCGGGGATGCGGATGGTGCCGTAGTAATCGGAACAGACCACGATGTCGCACACGGCCGGCCCTCCCACGAGCACGATACCCGCCCGCCGGCCGCCCAGCCATCCCAACCGGCACGCCCGGTGCTACCGGCCGGCCGCACCGTTCGCCCAGATTCAGCCGCTTCTCATCTCCGGCCGGCTACAATCGACCACAACCCGCCAGCGGCCGACGGCCCCCGTCCGCGCCCCGAGCCCCCCATGCAGCTCCTCGACGCCCTCGTCGGCCGCAACCTCCTGCCCGCCGCCGACCGCGGCCGGGCCGCCGACGCCATCAAGGCCGCCCCCGACTACCCGCCGCACCAGATCCTCGTCGACAAGGGGTTCGTCAAGGAGGAGGCCCTGCTCCCCGTCCTGGCCGAGGAGTTCGGGCTCGAACTGGTCGACCTGTCGCACGCCACCATCGCCCCGGACGTGCTCGCGGCCATGCCCCTGCGGCTGGTCCACCGCAAGAACCTGATGCCGGTCTCCCGGCACAACGGCACCCTCGTCGTCGCCACCGGCGACCCGTTCGACGC
>JAIEQO010000032.1 GCA_019747655.1 Gemmataceae bacterium
CGGGCGGGTCGGCACCAGGGCCGAGTAACGGGCCGCGGCGGCGGCCGCCATCCGGCCGGCCGTCGCCGCGGCCCGGACCTCCGGCGTCCGGCACAGTTCTTCGAGCAGCTCCGCTACCCGGGACGACCGGGCGACGGTGTCGCCGGCCGCCGCGTCGGCCGCCCCGGCGTACTGCTCGGCCAGGGCCAGGGCCGCCTCCGCCCGGCCGGCCCGGCACTCGTACTTGGCCACGGCCGCCACCGCCCGGAACTCGCCGGGGTAGAGCGTCCGGAGCCAGTCGGCGAACGTCTTGGCGGCGGCGAAGTCCCGTGCCTCGGACAACTCCTCGAGGGCAGCCGTCAGGTAGTAGATGTTCTTCGGGTCCCCCTTCAGCCCTCGTTGCGGGTCACCGCTGAGGAGCAGTTGGAGGCACTTCCGGCTCTCGACCCGCTGCCCGGCCACCCGGTAGAGCTGGGAGAGGTGGTACAGGTCGCGGGGCGACTGGCTGGCCGTCTGGGCGGCGGCCAGGGCCGCGGCGGCGTCCGCCAGCACGGCCCTCCGGTCGTCGCCTTCGAGGAACCGGGCCAGGGTGGTCAGGACGCCGGCCGTGGCCCGCTGCTCGTCGGCCGTCGCCCCCGACCCGCCGGCCGCCTTGAGCAGGCCGATGGCTTTGGTCCGGTCGTCCGGCGAGCCGGTCAGGACGAGCAGCATGGCCTGGTTCCGGCGGGCCCAGCCGGCGTCGGCCTCGGGCAAGTCCTTGACCGTGAGCAGGTCTTCGAGGACCTTCCGGGCCCCGACGGGGTCGGACTTGGACAGCTTCGCCGCCAGCCGGGCCTGTGCGAACGCCCGGGCGTCGACAACTTCGGCGGACCACGCCTTCCCGGCCGGCGTCTCGACCAGCACCGCGGCAGCGGCGAGGTAGCCGGCCTGGGATAACTTCGCCTTGGCCGCCGTCATCACCTCGGCGGTCTTGTTCGGGGTAAGCAGGGCCAGCCGCACGAAGTCGTCGGGCGTGGCTTCGGGAGAGCGGGCCGCGGCCTCGGCAAGCTCAACGCCTGCCGCCCCACCGACCGCGTCGGCCAGCCGGCCGAGCCCGCCGGGGTCCTTCGCCACCAGCGGCCGGCACATCGCCACCACCGCCGGCCGAACCTCCGCCGGCACCCGGGTCAGGATCGCGCCCACCAGCCGATCGAACGGCCCGCCGGCCCAACGGGGGTCGACGTGCAGCCGGGCGGCCATAGCCTGGGCACGCCCCGGGTCGGTTGTGGCCAAGTGGGTGAGCAACGCCCGGGCCGTCTCGAACCGCGTCGGCTCCAGGAGAAACGCTCGCTCGGTCAGCCGGGCGGCCTCGGCCGGGTCCTTCTGGGCTTTCGCGAGTGCCAAACAGGCGTCCCACCGGTCGGGCGACGGGCCGAACGCGGCGATCAGTTTCTCGGCCGGGGCGTTCTCGCACAGGAGAACCGAGGGGCCGCTCGGCCCCTCGATCCGGACGACCGCCGCCCGGGCCTCGGCCGCCGCCTGGGTGTCCCCGGCCTCGGTTGCCCGCTCGAACAGCCGGAGCCAGACGCCGACATCGCCCGACCGGCGGGCCGCGACCTTCCGCAGCGTCGCCGCCACCTTCGCGCGGTCCCCGGCCTCGTCGCACACCTCGACCAGCCCGGCCAGGAGTCGGAGTTGGTCCGCCTCCGGCCAGGCGTCGCCGGGCTCGGCCAGCGGCTCGACCGGGCGGACCCGCCCAGGTTCGCGGACGTACAGGACCGCCCGGACCAGCCGGATATCGGGGCCGTCGCCGGCCGCCGCCTGGGCCTCGTCCAGGACCGCCAACCCGGCGGCCGTCCCCCCGGCCTCGGCCGCCTGTGTGGCGAGAGCGGCCCACAGCCGGGTGTCGCCCGGCCGGCGGGCGGCCTCGGCCCGGAGCAGCTTCACCGCCTCGGCCGGCTTCCCCTGGGCGGCCGCCACATCGGCCCGCAGGATTAGGGCGTCGGACGACACCGGCCCGAACTTGGCGGCGGCCGCGGCGGCGACCTGATCGAGTTTGCGCCACTCCTCGGCCGACCCACCCCGCAGTCGCAACAGCCGGGCTTTCAGCCGGACATACTGAGCGTGGACCGTCCCGGGCGTGTAGGCCGACCGGAGGGCCGTCTCGAACTCCCGGGCGGCGTCGTCGAGCCGCCCCTGATTCAGGTAGTGGGTGGCCAGCCCGGCCCGGGCCGGGGCGTGGGCCGGGTCGGCGGTCGTCACCCGCTGGTACGCCCGTTCGGCGGCCGCCGCGTCCCCCGTCCGCTCGTGGCACGAGGCCAGGAGCAGGTTCACCTGGGCCTCCAACCCCGGGAGGCCGTTCGCCTCGGCCCGCAGGGCGTCGAGCAGCCCGACCGCCTCGGCCCACTTCTCTTGCCGCATCGCGATCCGGGCCTTCAGGTACTTCACCTGGGTCGGCGGGGCCTTCCGGGCTTCGAGTCGGCGGAGGATGTCGGCCGGCCGGGCGGTGTCCCCCTGCTGGACGAGGAGGTCGGCCAGTGGGACGAGCAGGTCGAACCCGTCCGGGGTGTGCTTCAGCCCCTCTTCGAGGACGACCAGCGCGGCCGGTAGGTTTCCGCGGACCACTTCCAGCCAGGCGAGGCTCCGGACCAGCCGGAGGTCCCGCGGGTAGACGGCCGCAGCCTCGCGGAGGATGGCGTGGGCGGCCGGGATGTCCCGGCCCCTCTGGAGGATTTCGGCCAGGAGCAGCGAGGCGTCGGCGTTCTCCGGGTCGAGTTCGAGCGACCGCCGGAGGTCGCGGAGGGCCGGCTCCGGGTCGGCCGGGCGGCCGGGTCCGGCCTCGTCGGCCATGATGCTGTCGAACCGGGCCCGGACGTAGTACCCGGCCGGGTCCTGCGGAGCGGCCGCGACCATCCGGTCGAGCACCGCCCGGGCCTCGGCCGGTTGGCCGAGGTTCCGCCACACGAGCTGGGCGAGCCGCTGGTACGGCAGGAGGTCGTCCGGGGCGTGCCGGATGGCCCCCTCGTAGGCGGCCCGGGCCTCGGCCATCTGATTCAGGCTGGTCCGGGCGGCGGCGAGTTGCTGCCAGACGGCCGCGTCCGCCGGGTCGGCCTTCAGGAGGGTCTCGGCGTGGCCGGCCGCGTCGGAGTACCGGCCGAGCCGCAGGCACAGTACCAGGGCCTCGCGGCGAACACTGACCCGGTCCGGGTCGCGGCGGAGAATTTCGTCGTACAAGAAGACGAGTTCGGCCAGCCCGCGGGAGGTCGGGGTCCGCTGGCGGAGCAGTTCCGCCAACCGGCCCCGGGCGTCCACGTCGTCCGGCGCGAACTCCAGGTACTGGCGCAGGTAGCGGACGGCGAGGTCCGGCTTGCCGCCGTCGGCCGCCCGGTCGGCCTGGGCCCGGAGGGCGTCGGGGATGCGGCGGGCCTGGAGGGCGTGGGCTCCGGCCAAGAAGCCGGCGAAGGCGGCGGCCGAGAGGACGAGCCGGAGGAGGAACCGCTTGTTGATCGTCGGCATGAGTGTCCCACGTCCTGCGGGCCGGGCAGGGCGGGGATGCTACGGCGGCGGGCGTCCGGCGGTCAAGGCGAAGGTGGCCGCATATGCACGACGCCCGCCCGGTTCGACCGGGCGGGCGTCGGCAGTTGGTAGCGGCGGTCTGTGCGGGCTACTTGTTGACCTCGGCCGCCGGCTCGTTGCCCTTCTTGGCGGGCGGCTTGGCCGCGGTCTTTGCCGCCGGCGGGCGGTGCTTACCGGCCTTCATCTCCTCGACCAGCGGTTTGATCGTCTCCCCCGGTAGCACCCAGGTCTCGACCCGGCCGGCCCGGGCGATGCACACCCCGAGGACCTTCCCGTCCAAGTCGACGACCGGCCCGCCGCAGTTCATCGGGGGGACCACCATGTCCGTCTGGAGGACGGCCGGGAAGCCGGTCCGCCGGCCGGACAGGTCGCCGCCCATCGAATTCTGAATCTCACTCCGGTCCTTGCCGCCGGGCCGGCCGGTGAGGGTGATGGCCAGGTCGAGCAGCTCCCCGGACCGGCGGACCTTGACCGTCACCTTATCCCCGGGCCGATAGTTCTCCATCAGCTCGAACAGCCCGACCCGGCCGCTCACCTCGGCCCCGTTCAGCTCGACGATCACGTCCCCGGCCTTGACCTTGGCCTTGGCCGCCGCCCCGCCGCCCGACACCGACTCGACCACCGCCCCCCCGCCCGAGTCGTCGGTCTCCCCGAGGATGACCCCGAGGAACCCGCGGTTGTTGTTCAGCGAGGCGGTCAGGTCGAGCGCGGAAAACTTGCGGGTGACGACACTCACGATCCCGGCGGCGGTGGGCGACGACCCAGTTCCGGCGGCGGCCAGCCAGTCCCCGGGAGTCGCCCCCGTGGTGTCGGCGAACGCCACCGGCTTGAGCCCGGTCGCCGCCACCTTGATCAGGGCCAGGTCGGTCGGCTTGTGGACGGCCACCAGCTCGGCGTCGTACTCGACACCCTCGATCCGGACGGTCAGCGCCCCCCGCAGTTCGCTCGCCTTGGTCAGGACGTGCCCGTCGGCCGACACCACCGTCCCCAGGGCTACCGCCTTGTCGTCCGCCCGGACCCGGACGGTCGAGTCGTTCGCCGCCGCCACCACCGGCTTAAACGCGGCCAGCAGGTTGCCGACCCCCTTGTCCGGGAGCGGCGGCTGGGCCCACGCCGGGCCGGCGGCGGCCAGCAGGGCTGCGGCGGCGAGCAGGCGAACGGTCATGGGTCGCGGCTCCGTGGTGGGGTGCTACAGGTACTACGACTGACGACGTCCGACCTAACGCCGGCCGGGGTCACGGGGCGGCCCGCTTACCCAGGGTGACGGTCTTGGTCAGGGTTTCGGTCCCCCGCCGGACGACCACCTCGACGGTCGCCCCGGGCTTCGTCTTCCGCAGGACGGTCCGGGTGGCGTCGGCCGAGTCGACCGCGGTGCCATCGAACTTGACGATCACGTCCCCGGGCAGGAGCCCGGCGTCCGCCCCCGGCCCCTCGTCGACCTCCTTCAGCCGGGCGCCCGGTTCGGCCCACTCGTCGTCGAACACGACCCCCAGGTACGCCCGGAACGGCCGGCCGACGTGCTCGCCGGCGACGAGCTGGTCCCACTGGTCCTTGAACACGTCCGCCGGGACGTGGATGTTGTTGTCGAGCTGGAAGGCGATCTGGCTGTGGATGCCGATCACGTTCCCGTCCAGGTCGAACAGCGGGCCGCCGGAGTCGCCACCGACCAGCGTGCAGTTGGTGGACAGGCTCCCCTTTTCGGCCCGCTGGACCTGCCCGAGCCGGGCGACCGGGGCCCGCCCCTTCCGCCACCCGCCGGGGTGCCCGAGGGCCACCACCCACTGCCCCTTCTTGAGCCCGGCCGACTTGCCGACCGGAAGGTACGGCCACTTGCCGTCGTCCGGGCCCGGGTCGGTGATCTTGACCATCCCGCTGTCCAGCTTCGGGTCGTACCCGAGGGTCTTCCCCTTCACCTGCTTGCCGTCCGGCAGGATGATCGTGCAGTCCCGGCCGGCCTTGTCGCCGGCGACGTGGGCGGCGGTCAGGATCAACCCGTCCTCACTGACGATCACCCCGCTGCCGGCCCCGGCCCCGATGAACAGCCCGACGGTCGCCGAGCTGCACTTGGCCACGACGCCCTTCACCCGGTCCTGGAGGGCCTTCAGGTCCGCCACCGAGGCCGGGGCGGTGGCCCGGCCGGTGTCCCACCCGGACTCGGCTGCAAGTGCCGCGCCGGGGGCCGCCAACAGGGCGGCCGCGGACCATGTAATCGCCAGCCGGCGGGTCGGCCGTGTGTGCGTCATCGAGGGAACTCCGGCGTCGGGAACCAACGGCGGGGGTAACGGGTTTGAGGGCGGGGCCGGGGGCGGCGGTTCGGCGGGGCCGCCTCCCAGTGTCGCCGGGCGGGGCCCGGGCGGCAAGGCCCTACCGATCGGTTCGACCGGCGGCGGCCAGGATTAGCCGGCCGGCGACCGCCCCGGGCCGGGAGGGGGCTGCACAAGGGGTGAGCAGCCCGGGGTGTCTAGCGGATTATACCCCAGAACCGCGGCAAATGTGTGGCCAAAACCCGAAGGGCACGGCCAACGAGCCGGTACGGACCGACGGGTTGTGCGCGGGGTAAGGCCAGCGGGTGTGATTCGTCGTCCGGGTCGCACACCCCGCCCGCCTCTGGTGGCCTCAACCCTAGATCAGCGATTCCAGCAGGTACTTGAGCTTCCGCACCTCCGGCCCGGCTGGGAACGGGTCGTCCGGGCATTCCCGGATGTCCACCGTCAGGGCCCGGTCGTAGCCGCACCGGTCGAGGTGGCCCAACAGCCGGCCGAACTCGATCTCCCCCTGCCCGACACGGACCTGGAACTGGCCCGGCCCGGGCCCGGTGTCCCGCAACCGGACGTGCCGGACCAGGGGGTACAGCGGCTCCAGGTCGGTCGCGGCGTGCGGGCCGACGAGGTAGTGGCTTGGGTCGAGCGTCAACCCGAGGCCGGGGACCCGGCGGCACAGCTCGGCGGCCCCGGCCGGGTCGCCCGTCACCGTCTCCGAGTGCGTCTCGACCGTCAGCATGACGCCCTCGGCCTCGGCCACCCGGGCCCAATCCCGGAGCCGGCGGGTCTCGGCGTCGAAGTCGGCCCCGCGGGGGGCGGCCGGGACGGTCAGTACCGGGACCGTCATCACCCGGGCCAGCCGGGCCACCGCCCGGAGTTGGTCCACCGCCTCGCCCCGGGTCGTCGTGATGACCGCGTGGACGGCCGCCAGCGGGACGCCGGCCGCCTTCAGCCGCTGGGCCACCTTGCCGGGGTCGGCGGCCACCTCGGCCGGGGTGACGTGCGGGCCGTCCGCGTGGACCGCCAGGTCGGCCTTCGGGAATTGCATCTCCCGGATCGACCGCAGGGCCTCGTCCAGCGGCCGCCCCGCGAAGCCGAGCGTGGAACACGCGACGTACACGGCTGGTCCTCCCCCAGACGCCGACGGGTCGGCGCGGCCCGGTGCCGGGCGCGGCGACCTTCCCCCGGGGCGGCGATACCGTCAGGCCGCGGCGGACGCAAGCCAATCCGGATGGAAATCGCCCTTTCCCGGGCCGCCCGAGGCGGCTACAAGCCCGCCCACCTTGCCGTCCTGCCGCCCCCTGCGGAGACCCCCGTGGCGACCCCCCCCACCCCGGACTGGCCGAAGGCGCTGGACGCGATCGACGCCGCCGTTGCCGCGGCTTGGGAGGAGTTGGACCGGTACGAGGGGCGGTGGCGGGACGCACTCGGGTCGTTGACCCCGGCGAGCGGGGGGCGTCAGCCCCCTGATGTCGACACCGATCAGGGGGCTGACGCCCCCCGCTCGCCGGGAACAGTTGCGGACTGGGACGATCGCCTTGCGGCAGTTTCGGAGTTAGCCGAGGCCGCGGACGGCGACCTCGCGGGGCGGCTCGGGGCCGTCGGCCGGTGGCGGGAGTCGCTACAACGGGCTCTGCCACTGGTCGGGGGCGAGCCATGTTACGAGTCGCGGTAGTCATCCCGGCGGCCGGCCGGTCGACCCGGTTCGGCGGCGGCGACAAGAAGCCGTTCGTCGGGCTCGACGGGCGGCCGGTCTGGCAGCGGTCGTGCGAGCTGTTCTGGACCCGCCCGGACGTCTCGAAGGTCTACCTGGTCATCGCCCCGGACGACCGGGACGAGTTCCGCTCGCGGTTCGGCGGGGTGGTGGCGTTCGCCAACGTCGAGGTGGTCGGCGGCGGGGCCGAGCGGTTCGATTCGGTGGCCAACGCCCTCGCCCGGGTGCCGGACGACGTCCCCCTGGTGGCCGTCCACGACGCCGTCCGGCCGTTGGGCACGGACCGGCTCGTCTCGGCGGTGTTCGAGGCGGCCCGCGAGCACGGGGCGGCGATGCCGGCAGTGCCGGTAGCCGACACCCTCAAGCGGGTGGGCGCGGCGACCGGCCGGATCACTGGGACGGTCCCCCGGGCCGGGCTGTGGCAGGCCCAAACGCCACAGGTGTTCCGCCGCGACTGGCTGGTGGAGGCTTACGCCAAGCGGGCCGAACTGGGGGCCGAGATCACCGACGACGCCCAACTCGTCGAGGCACTGGGTCACCCGGTCGTGGTCGTCCCCGGGTCGCTGGCCAACTTCAAGATCACCACGAAGGACGACTGGGAGCTGGCCGAGCTGATCGTGAAGGCCCGGTCGGCCCCGAAGGCCGACCCGCGGCCGACCGTCGGCTTCGGCGGCGAGGCGGAGTGGTGAGCCTCGGCCGGTGCCCCTCCCCCCCCTTCTATTTTTCGCGGTGCATCTGACCGCGATGAACGCCCACGATTTCAAGCACTTTGTCGCTGTGCGGTCATCGGCCACCCCGGCGTGCCCGGTCACGGACCCGGCCACAACCTCTTGTCCGGTCAGGGTTTGACTCCGGACCCGACCGATCCCGTATACCGCCACGGTGGCTACCGTCGGGAGATGTCACCGGACCAAGCCCGACCGAGGTGGCCACTTCGGGAGATCGGCCCGCTTGGGCACCAGGTTGAGCGGCCCGGCTGATGGATTTGTCCTTGTGTACATTACACTCCCCGCGGGGGATGTCAAGGAAATCCGTCGAGTTTGCACGCCGTCATTTCGGGCAGGCGGCTCGGGGAAACTTGGTTGAAGCCCCGTCCTTGTCAACCAAACCTTACCGGCCCCAGCACTAACGATTCACCCCCCGCAGCAACTCCTCCCATAGCTCCTTGTAGCCCTTCAGGAACTCGGTCCCTGCGGCCGCGTCGTAGCTCTTGCCGACCTCGCAGAGCGTGTACCGGTCGTAGCCGATGCCGGCCAGCCGCCGGAACAGGTCGCGGTACGGGTACGTCCCCTTGCGGTCGTTCTCCAGGTCGTTGATGTGGCACGACTTGATGAACGGCTTGAGCAGGTCGAACCCCGGGCCGATGCTCTTGGCCTCGTCCAGGTCGCTGCCGTTCGAGTTCCAGGTGACACCGACCGCCGGGTGGCCACAGGCGTCGAGGATGGCCCGCATGTTCATGGGCTCGGCCGTCACCGCCCCGTGGACCTCGACCCAGATTTCGACCCCCGCGTCGGCCGCGGCTTGGCCACACACCCGCAAGGCCCGGCCGATCTGCTCGAACGTCGCTTTCGGGTCGGCCCCCTTCGGCACCCCGTTGGGCCGGACCTTCACCCCCTTGCCGCCGAGGTCGCGGACCAGCCCGACGAACCGCTTGCACTCCTCGACGTTCTTCGCCACGACGGCCGGGTCGTCGCTGTGGAACTCGCAGACGCTGCCGCAGCCCCAGAACACGACGCTCGAGTCGGCGAACCGCTTCTTCACTTCCTTCCGCTCGTCGGCGGTCAGGGTCGGCTCGACGCCGTGCTTGTGGGTGGTCCGGCACTCGACGGCCGCGATGCCGACCTCCTGACAGACCTTGAGGAGCGTCGGCAAGTCCCAGTCCTTCGGCACGTTGTAGGTGACGAGGCCGAGTTTGAACTTGGGGCCGTCGGCGGCCGTGGCGAGCAGGGGGCGGAGGCCGCCCGAGGCGGCGACGGCGGCGAGGAACGACCGGCGGGAGAGGGGGGTCATGGTTCGGTTCCCGGTGGCGGGGCGGTCCGAACTCATGATGGGGGAAGTGATTCCGGACGCAAGCGGAAAAATCGGCGGGCCGGGCAATATCCGGGGCCCGGCGCGCATCGTTATAGTTGAGAGGTGGCAGCCCTCTCGTGTGGGAGCGACGGAGTCGGGCCGGTGTGGGGATGGGGTCTGGCAGCGTCCCCGAACCCCGCCGGCCCGACCGTCCTCCCTACTTTCGTTTCAACTCCTGTACTTCCCGTCGCAGCTCGCGGACCTCTTTCAACAGTTCGCTGAGAAGTTCGGCGTTTGCGGCACCGACCCCTTCACGCAACTCAACCCCCCGGAGCCTGAGTTCGAGCCGGTCCCGTTCCGCCTCCAGCTTCGCGGCGAGGGCCACCTTCACTTCCAAAGCCCGGGTCAACTGCTGAATCTCGGCCCGGAACGTCTGTCGCTGTCGGACTTCGTTTTCGACGCGGTCGATATGCTCGGCGTCGAACCGCTTGACCAGCGCCTTGGCGGCCTGGAGTTCGTCCGCCGCCTTCTTGGCCAACTCCCGGAGCGAGGCGAGAAACTGCTTCCGGTTCTCGCTCCGCTTCTCGGCCTCGGCCACGTCCGTTTGCTCGGCGTCGGCCAGCCTCCGGCGGGCCGCACGCTCCGACTTGGCCAGTTCCCGGACCTCCTCGACCAACAGTTCGCGGTCGAGTTCCCGGGACCGGGCGGCCAGTTCGGTCCGCCACCGCTGGGTCTCCGGGTCCACGACACCGCCGGCTTGGTTGAGTTCGTCGATCCGCCGCTGGAGTTGTTCGATCTCCCGCCTCATGAGTTCACCCGCCCGGGTGAGTTCGTCGAGACGGCGACTGTCTTCCCGGACCCGCGCCTCCGGGTCCGGGTCGGGCTTCTTCGCGGCCGGCCCGGCGGGCCTCGGCGGGTCCGCCGTCTTCGCCGACGCGGTCGGCTTGGGTGGCTCGTCGGCGGCCCGGGCGGCGACCGGATCGTCGCCGGGCCGGGCGACTAGGGCGTACCCGCCGAGCAGGCCGGCCGTCAGGATCACGACCACGCCGGCCGTCAACGTCTTGCCGAGTTTCATGGCCGTCAACGCTCCGTTGGCGAGAAGGGTCGGGTTGGTCGATGGAAGTCCGGAGCCGGTCACCACGAAGGCCAACGACGCCCGGACGGCCGGCGGTACCACGCCGCTGACCGTCGGCACCGCGACCGTGCCGAGCGCGCCGGCCGGGAGCGTCACCCCGCGGCGGGTGAGCCGGTCGGCCAGCCGCTGCCGGGCCGTCGCCAGCCGGGACAGGACCGTCCCCCGCGGGCAGCCGAGGGCCCGGGCCGCGTCCTCGGTGGTGCGGCCGCCGAGGTAGCACAGGAGTACCGGCCGCCGCAGCCGCTCGGGCAGCCGGGCCACCTCCTCGTCGAGGTCCGCGAGGAACTCGCGGGCCTCGATCGGGCAGGGGAGGGGGGCTCCTTCCGGCTCGGCCGTCAACGAGGTCTCCCACTTCGCCCGGCTCTCGGCCTGTCGCCGGGTCCGGGCCGCGACCCGTCGGGCCACCCGGAACAGCCACCCGGACAGATTCGCCCCGCGGACGCTCCCGGCCTTGCGGGCCAGCACCAGGAACGTCGCCTGGAAGGCGTCCTCGGCCAGGTGGTCGTCGCGGACGACCCGCCGGCAGACGCCGAGGACGAGGGCCGCGTGCCGCCAGACCAGTAGCTCGAACGCGGCCTCGTCGCCGGCCCCGGCGAACCGGGCCAGCAGCTCCGCGTCCGGCACCGGCTCGCCGGGCTCCGGCGGCCGGCCCCGCAGCCAGCGAGCGAACGGCGACCGCCCCACGCCGCACCTCCACCCGGTACAGTGCCCGACGGGACGAGGACGATTCAGTCATTCTGCGACTTCGGACCGGAATCGGGTCACCGTCGGCCAGCGATAGCCTTTAGAGTGTGTCTGGAACCGATACCCGATCGGCGGCCCCCTGGGACCGTGGCCGTCCCGGCCGCTCTTCGACCCGGCCAGGAGCGGCCGGGACGGCCGCGGTCCCGGGAGAGCCATCGGCTCTCAAGACATAGCCTTACGCCGGGCACCCGACTTGCATTCTTCGACTGGGTCGCAGATGATCGCGGAATTGGCCGACCCGCCACAGAGCCCACTCGCCGGCTCTGCCCGCGGGCCGGGCAACCGCTGCCCGCTGCTGCGGCATCAGGTGCCCGCCATGTCCACCGTCGCCACCCGGCCAGCCACGGCTCCGGCCACCGCCGCCCGCCTCTTCGACGCCTACGCCCCTCACCCGGCTGCCTGGGACGAACTTTTCGGGCGGGCCGACGACTCGCTGCCCCACTGCCGCGCTCTCGTCGAGCGGGTCGGCCGGCTCGGTCCGGACGAGTTCCAGCGGAAGCGGGCCAGCGCCGACCTCGCCTTCGTCAACCAGGGGGTCACGTTCAGTGTCTACTCCGACCGCCGCGGGGTCGAGAAGATTTTCCCGTTCGACCTGATCCCCCGGCCGATCCCGGCGGGGGAGTGGCAGACCCTCGAAGCCGGGCTCGTCCAGCGGCTGACCGCCCTCAACCTGTTCCTGGCCGACATCTACGACGGCCAGCGCATCCTCAAGGAGGGCGTGATCCCGTCCGACTTGGTCCTCGGGTCGAAGGGCTACCGGCCGGAGATGCACGGGTTCCGGCCGCCCGGCGGGGTGTACGTCCACATCTGCGGGACCGACCTGATCCGCGACCCGGCCGGGCAGTTCCTGGTGCTGGAGGACAACGGCCGGACCCCGAGCGGGGTGAGCTACGTCCTGGAAAACCGAGCGGTGATGAAGAAGGTGTTCCCGCACCTGTTCGCCGACATCCGGGTCCGGCGGGTGGAGGACTACCCGCACCGGCTGCGGGACGCCCTGCGGTCGGTGGCCCCGGCCGGGGCCGGGTCGCCGCCGTGCGTGGTGGTCCTGTCGCCGGGGCCCTACAACTCGGCGTACTTCGAGCACAGTTTCCTGGCCCGGCACATGGGGGTCGAACTGGTGTTCGGGGCCGACCTGTTCGTCCGGGACGACGTGGTCTACCTGCGGACGACCCGCGGGCCGCAGCGGGTGGACGTGGTCTACCGCCGGCTGGACGACGACTTCCTCGACCCCGAAGCATTCCGCCCGGACAGCCTGCTCGGGGTGCCGGGCCTGTTCCGGGCGTACCGGGCCGGGAACGTGACGCTGGCCAACGCCGTCGGCACCGGCGTGGCGGACGACAAGGCGGTCTACCCCTACGTCGAAGACATGATCCGCTTCTACCTGTCCGAGGAGCCGGTCCTGCGGAACGTGCCGACCTCGATCTGCGCCCGGCCGGACGACCTTCAATACACGCTCGACAACCTCGACAAGCTGGTGGTCAAGGCGGTGAACGAGTCGGGCGGGTACGGGATGCTGATGGGGCCGTCGAGCACCGCCGCCCAGCGGGCCGAGTTCGCGGCGAAGGTCCGCGACAACCCGCGGAACTACGTCGCCCAGCCGGTCGTGACCCTGAGCACCTGCCCGACGTGGATCGACGACGGCCCGGCCCCGCGGCACGTCGACCTCCGGCCGTACATCGTCACCGGCAAATCGACCTGGGTGCTGCCGGGCGGCCTCACCCGCACCGCCCTGACGAAGGGGTCGCTGGTGGTCAACAGCAGCCAGGGCGGTGGGTCGAAGGACACGTGGGTGTTGGATTTATGATTGATGATTTGCGATTTCTGATTGCGACGGGTTCGGCCGTTAATCACCAATCGCAAATCTACAATCTTCAATTTTCGGGCGTGCCGTGATATCCAGGGTGGCGGAACACTGTTACTGGCTGGCCCGGTACCTGGAGCGGGCGGAGAACACCGCCCGGGTGCTGGAGGTCAACCACACCCTGCTCCTGGACTTCCACCTGCCGGCCGAGCAGCAGTGGCGGCCGGTCCTCATCATCTCGGGGATCGAGGACGACCCGTGCGAGCCGACGGCCGAGTGCGTCCAGGACCACATGACCTGGGAGCGGGGCAACCCGGCCAGCATCGCCTCGTCCCTGGCCGCCGCCCGGGAGAACGCCCGGATCATCCGGGAGGTGATCTCGGCCGAGATGTGGGAGCGGATCAACTACTACCACCTGTGGGCGCAGGGCGGGGCGGCCCGGGCGGTGTACGACGCCGACCGGCACGAGTTCTACGCCCAGGTCCGGCGGGTCAACCAGCTCGTCCGCGGGATCGCCGACGCCACCATGAGCCACGGCGAGGCGTGGGAGTTCTTCCAGCTCGGGACGTTCCTGGAGCGGGCCAGCCAGACCGCCCGGATCATGGACGTGAAGTACCACACCCTGCTGCCGAAGGGGGAGGACGTCGGCACCCCGGTCGACAACGCCCACTGGGTCGCCATCCTGATGAGCTGCTCGGGGTACGAGCCGTTCCACAAGACCCCGCGGCCCAACCCGATCGACCCGGGGGCGGCGGTGGCCGAGTTCCTGCTGTTCGACCAGCAGTTCCCGCGATCGGTCCGGCGGTGCCTGTGGGAGTGCGAGGCGGCGGTCACGGCGGCCGCCGGGAACCCGGTCGGGCGGGGCCCGAGCCCGGCCGAGCGGGCGGTGGCCGACCTCCTGTCGTGGCTCGACCGGCGGTCGATCGGCGACCTCCTGCGGGCCGGCCTGCACGAGGGATTGACCCACATCGTCGACGGGGTCCACGCCCTCGGGGAGGCCGTCCACGCCACCTTCTTCGCCGCCGACATCCCGGCCCCGGCCGCCCCCGCGATGACGCAGACGCAGGCATGACGCCGGGGGCGTGGTAAAGTACACCCGATGGCCGCCGGCCCCGACACCCCACCGCACGCCGAGCCGCCCGCCGGGCCGGGTGGTGTACGACGCCGACCGGCACGAGTTCTACGCCCAGGACCGGCGGGTGAACTAGGCTCTGTTGACGTTGCCGGCTGAGGTCGCACAACGAGTTGGGGCGAGTGGCGCGACCGAACCGAGCGGGGCT
>JAIEQO010000249.1 GCA_019747655.1 Gemmataceae bacterium
GTCGGGTGGCCGGCGGCGGCCAGCGGGAAGCCGCCCCCGGGCCGCGGGACCGGGATGGCCGCCGGGGCCCCGGCGGCCGCCGGGTCGTACAGCCGGTAGGTGACCTCGCCGGAGTTGTTCGACCCCCCGTCGGCCACCGTCCCGACGGCCACCACGAACACGGTCCGGGCCCCGCCGTTGTTGGTCAGCCCGCCGTCGTAGGCCGCGGTGGTGACGGAGATCGTCGGGACCGCGACCGGCCCGTTCTCGTTGTCCGCGCTCTGGAAGTTGAAGTTGTCGTCGGCCCGGGTCCCCAGGGTGCCGGCCGGGCTGACCGGGTACACGCTCACCGTGCCGCTCGACGCGTACTCCCCCGGCTGGTAGGCCGCGACCACCACCACCTTCCCGAACCGGTGGGCGATTTCGGTGAACGACGTGCCCGGGGTGTTGGCGGTGGAGACCGGGTTGAACGTCGTCCCGGACCGCTTGTACGTCTTGACCTGGGTCTGGACCCCGCTCTTGGTCAGGACGGCCAGCACCCCGTCGGCCGGGTCGTAGTCGAACGCCCGGTACCTCAGCCCGGCGGCCGCCGCCCCGGCCGGGACGAACCCGCCGGTCACCCCGGTGATCGTCCCGGCCACCCGGGTCGGGCGGCTCCCGGCCCCGGCCCCGGACAGCTCGTAATAGGTAATCGTCTGGCCGGCCGGGCTGTACACGAGCAGCAGGTTCCCCGCCACCTGGGCCTGTTCCCCGCCGTCGACGGTCAGGGTGTTCGGCGGGTTGGAGTAGGTGAGGAACCCGTTGTCGGCCCGGGCGTAGATGGCCACCCGCCCGCCGCCCGCGTCCGGGAGGTACACCCGGGTGCCGTCCGGGCTGACCGCCGGGTCGCCGCCGCTGGTCGGGACCCCGGCCGTCACCCGCTGCGGGTCGGCCGTCGGGTTGCCGCCGGTGTCGATGGCGAAGTTCAGGAGCTCCCGGCCGGACCCGTCGGCCTCGACCGCCAGGACGTTGACCGTGTCGCCGCCGTTCGGGGCGACCGGCACCAGCCGGACCAGGGCGTCCGGCTGCCCCGGCACGGTCCGGGTGTCGGTCAACGTCAGCCCGCCGGTGGCGGTGTTGATCCGGTAGGTGTGGAACCGGGCGGCCGTGCCGGTCACGTCGGTCACGTACAGGTACTGCTGGCCGCTGCGGGTGCCGACGGCCACCGCCGACGGGGCCAGCCCGCCCGGCAGGGCGACGGTGCCGACGTAGGCGAGCTGGGTCGTCCCGCCGGACCCGGTCCGCCGGAGGACGGCCACCCCGGCCGCCTCGTTCACCCCGGCGGCGTACACCCACTGGCCGTCGGAGGTGGTGGCCACCGACCGGGCCCCGCCGAGCCCGTCCACCGCGACCGGGGCGGTCAGGGTGTTGACCGGGCCGCCCGACGGGGTGAGGACGTTCAGCCCCTCGAACGCGGCCACCCGGTCGCCGTCCACCTCGGCTTCCAGCGGCCCGGCCCCGGTCCCCTGGACCGTGACCGCGTCGGCCGCGTTCTTCCCGCCCCGGACGAACAGCCGGTCGGCCCCCAGGGTGCTGACCACCCCGACCCCGTTCCCGGTAACGGCCGTCCCGGTGACGGCCCAGTTGACCGCCGGGGCCGTGCCCTTGCCGCTGTACGTCCGGTTGTCGACGACCAGCTCCTCGGCCGTCGGGGCGACGGCGAAGAACTGCTTGGCGGTCGGGGCCCCGTCGACCACCAGGGTGACGGTATCCTGCCCGGCCTGCCCGTCGAGCTGGTACTGGCCGGCTCCGTTGGCCGGGAGTTGCTTGACGGTGACGGCGTCGTCCCCGCCCCCGCCCTGGAGGGCGAACGTCCCGGCGTAGGCGGCGGTGGCGATGTCGAAGGTGTCGTTCCCGCCGCCGAGCTTGACCGTGACCTGCTCGACCTCGGCCGGGGCGGTCAGGTTGAGCGACGGCACCCCGGCCGCCGCCACGACCGTCCCGGAGAAGCTGCCGGACCGGCCGGTCGGCAGGGCGGTGGCGTCGAGGACGGCCGAATCGGTCCCGGCCCCGCCGGCGAACCCGACCGTCCCGGACGCCGTCCCGTTCGCCCCGGGCAGGAGGGTGAGCAGGTCGTTCCCGTCGCCGCCGGCGATGGCCAGGGTGGTCCCGGCCGCCCCGGACACGGTGAACCGGTCGGCCCCGTCCCCGCCGGAGACGGTGGCGTAGCCGGCCGGGTCGGTGAACGTCACCGCGTCGTCGGCCGGGCCCAGGTTCACGGTGACGGCCGCGTACCCGGCTGGGTCGTAGGTCAGGGTCGCCGCCTGCTTGTTGGTCGGCCCGGTGACGCTGCCGCGGGCGAACGTCCGGAGCCGGTCGACGCCCGCCTGCTTGGCGCTGCGGGTGTCGTCCAGGATGAGGGTGTTGGTCCCGCTGCCGGAGGTGAACAGGCCGAGCGGGTGGTCCACCTCGTCCAGGGTGGCGGTGACGTTCCCGGACTCGCCGCCGACGGTCACGGCCGTCGACCCGCGGGCGGTCAGGGTGGTCGGCTGGCCGGTCCGGAGGACGGTGACGGTGTTCGGGTCGGCCTTCGTCCCGCCGTCGCCGAGGGTCAGGGCCAGCACCCCGGTGGCGGAAGCGTCGAGGAGCTTCCGCCCGCCGCCGGCCAGCCGCCCCTGGTCGAGCAGCCAGGCCGTCCTGGCCGTGTTGCCGGTGTTCAGGAAGGTGACGGCTTCGACCGTGTTCGAGGTCGTCACCAGGGTTTCAGTCCCCGCGGCGTCGAACCGGACGCCCAGGTTGGCCGGGTTGCCGCTGACGGTGACGACGGCGGCGTCCGACCCGCCGGCGTCGGTCACCACCACCCGGGCGGTGGACGCCGCCACGTTGGCGGTGTCGTTCCCCTTACCCAGCCGCAGCTCCAGGTTCTTGGCCCCGGAGTGGGCCAGGGCCCCGCCGACCCCGCCGCCGGTCAGCCCGGCGTCGGTCAGGGTGAGCGTACGGTTCGGGCCGTCCTGCGAGTCGTCGTAGTTGATCGTGTCGATGGCCGTGGCCGTGACCGGCCCGGCGACCGCGGACAGGAGCCCGACGCCGACGGTCAGGGTGTCGCCCCCGTTGCTGCCGCCCGCCCGGCCGAAGGTGGTCGCCTTCCCGGCGCCGGTCGCGGCCAGGGTGACGGCCGTGTTGCCCGCCGAGGTGATGGCCAACGCGCCGGACGTGCCGGCGACGCTCACCGCCCCGCCGGCCAGGGCCAGCCGGGTGGTGTTGGCGTGGGTCGCCTGGACGGCCAGGGTGACGGGCACGGTCGCCTCGACCCCGACCTCGGCCAGCCCGGCGTAGGCCGACGCCTGCCCGTTGCCGGCGCTGACCTGCGTGCCGTTGAGGGTCAGGGCGGTGTTGTCCCCGGTCACGACGGTGAAGGTGGCGGTGTTCTGGCCGGTGCCGCCGTCGAAGTCGGCCCCGCCGACCGGCATCTTGGCCGTGTCGTTGTCGCCCTCGCCCTGGAGCTGGACCTTGACCCGGCGGCCGGCGAAGCCCGGGCCGTCGTTCGGCCCGGCCAGGGTGAAGGTGTCGTTCCCGGCCCCGCCCTTGACCCGGAGCACGTCGTTCGTGGCCCCCGGGGCGACGACGCCGACCGTCAGCCCGGCCCCGACCAGCCGGACCCGGTCGCCGGCCTGGGCGTCGGCCACCGCGTCGATGGTGAAGGTGTCGGCGGCGGCCGTCCCGGTTACCTCGACCGTGTCGGCCGACCCGTCGTCCTGGAAGTTGACCGCGTACGAGGTCTTGTCCGTCGCGGTCGGGGTGGTCGGGACGCGGCTGAGGTCCACGTCCACGGCCGTCACCCCGATCCCGGCCAGCACCCCGGCCGGGACGGTCACGGTGTCGGCCCCGGCCCGGCCGTCGACCCGCACCTTCTCGACGCCGGCCGCGGTGATGGTCTGGTTGGCCGGGCCGCCGGTCGCCGCCACCTGGACGCTCGCCCCGGAGGCCCCGAGGGCGAACGTCTCGGCCGCGTCCGACCCGGTGACGGCCAGGGTGTCGGTGCCGGTGCCGCCGGCGATCTGGTCGACGCCCCGGCCGGCCTCCCAGACCAGCTCGTCGTTCCCGGCCCCGCCGTCGAGGGCGTCCACCCCGGCCCCGCCGGCCAGGGTGTCGTTGTCGTCGTCCCCGAACAGGGCGTCGGCCCCGCCGCCGCCGAGCAGCACGTCGTTCCCGGCCCCGCCGCGGAGCGTGACCGGGTTGTCCGACTCGTTGATGAGCAGGTCGTCGCCGCCGCCGCCGGAGACGTCCAGGGCGTAGAGGAACGGGGTCCCGTCCTTCCGCGGGCGGACCCGGAGCTGGTCGTTGCGCGACCCGAAGTTGCCGCCGACCGACGGGACGTTGTAGTAGACCTTCGAGTAGCCGAACGCCCGGACCTTGACGTTCTCGGTCCCGGGGATGATGCCCGGCCCGAGGGCGTCGATCTGGTACGCCTCGGCGCTGTCGGACGACGGCTTCACCCCGCGGAGGATGCCCCGGTCGCCGACGTTCAGGGTGAGGGCCCCGGTGGCCGGGTCCTGGTACGCCAGGTTCGGCTCGATCGGCTGGGGCAGGATCAGGTAGCCGAGGGTGATGTTCACCGACTTGGTGATGCCGATGACGGTGACGCTGGCCTCGGCGATGATCTCCCCGTCCCCGCCGTCCGCCTGGCTGGCGTAGTCGACCCCGACGGAAGCCCCGGCCAGGGTGATCCCGAACGCCCGGACCCGGCCGTACCCGCTCCCGCCGAAGTCCAGGTCGAAGTCGGACGGGTGGTCGACGAACAGGGTGAACCCGGCCTGGATGCCGAAGTCGTCCGACCCGAGCTTGAGGTCCCCGCGGAGGTCGAGCCCGAAGTACCCGCGGCTGTCGAAGTACCCGCTGGCCCGGACCGAGAACGCCCCGAACAGGTCGGCCGAGAAGCTGCCTTCGAGTTTCGTGTACGGGTCGTCCCCGCCGGCCACGACGGTGATGCTGGCCGACCCGCGGAACTCGATCGCGTCGAGGAGGGTGATGGTCAGGTTGTTCGCCGCCACCTTGGCGTACCCGCCGGCCCGGGTGTCGAGCTGCAGCGTCAGCGACCCGCCGATCTCGAACAGGTCCTTGACCCCGATCTTGCCCCCGTTGCCGACGATCACGCTGGCGTTGATGACCAGCCCGGCCCCGCCCGGGGCGCCCGGGAAGTAGATGGCCGCGTCCCCGCGGACGGTGAAGATGTCCAGGTCGAACAGCGACAGCTTGCCGTCCACCTCCAGCCCGGCGGCGGTCGCCCCGGCGAACAGCCGGAAGCTCCCGTCCACCTCGAACCCGCCGAGGGCCAGGCTGCCGGCGACGTACACCTCGGCCGACTGCTTGAGGATCGGCCGGGTCCACGACCCGACCGAGATCGTCCCGTTGTTCTGGGTGGTGTTGATCCCCATGTAGAAGGTCAGGCTGCCGGCCGCCGACGTCCCGGGGACGCCGAGCGACGGGGCCTGGGCCCCGGCCGTCACCGCCAGGGCCCCGATCAGCCCGGTCCCGTCGATCGTCAGCAGGCCGCTCATCCGGGCGTCGAACAGGTTCCCGACCAGGTCCGACGCCAGCGACGCCCGGGCCGAGGCCGCGAGCTGGAACCCCTGGGCCGACACCGACAGGCCCATGTCCCCTTCGAGCCGGAAGGCGCTGAGCACGGTCAGGCTGACATCGACGACCCCGTCGTCGTCCGGGTCGGTGTTGGCCCCGCTCCGCTCGCTGTCGAGGTCGCCGAAGGCGACGTAGAAGTACGGCCCGGCCGTCGGGTCCGGGCTCGACGCCACCACCTTCGGCGGGGCCGCCGGGACCTGCACCACCAGCTTCGGGTTGCCGTCCGCGTCCTCGACCGCCGGCAGGGCCAGCGGCCCCATCCCGGCCTTCGCCTTGATCTCGGCCAGCCGCTCCTGGAGGCGGTCGGGGATCTGGTACTCGAACACCTGCCCGGTGGTGTTCAACAGGAGCTGGGCCGACCCGGCGTACTCGTACACCCCCGGCAGCCCGGCCGACGCCTTCAGGTCGACCCGGGCGGCCAGCTTCGGGATCGGGTTGGCCAGCGTCTCTTTGCCGAGGTCGCGGAGGGCGAACAGGCCGAGCCCCTGCATGCTGAAGAGGGTCAGGTTCTTGCCGGCGGCGGTGGCCGTCACCGCCAACTGCCCGGCCACGAACACGTCGACGTTGACCCCGCCGTTCTGGCCGACGAACAGCTTGAACGCGGCCACCCCGTCGAACGTGACGGCCGCCCCGAGGCTGGACAGCGGCCCCGGCCCGGACGCCCCCAGGGTCAGGGTGCCGTCGACCTCCAGCATCAGCGACTTCGGGTCGAGGGTGATGGTCACCGGCTCGGCCCCGGGGAGGGTCAGCTCCACGTCCTGGGCGTCCGGGGTGGCGTTGAGCCCGAGCAGGAAGCTGCCGGAGGCCGAGAGCCCGGCGTCCTTCAGGAACTTCGGCCCGCCGGACAGCCCGGCCGCGAACGTCAGCTTCAGGGCCCCGAACACCTCCAGGGCCTTGTTCGCCGGCTTGTTGAACGTCAGCCGGCCGGCCACGTCGACGCCCAGGGCCGACTCGGAGAACACCTTGCTCCCCAGGGCCCCGCCCGCGACCGTCAGCTTGCCGCTGAGGTCCAGGTCCACCTTCGTCGTCGGCCCGGTCTTGACGGTCAGCCCGAGCAGGGCCGCCCGCTCCTCGAACGTCGCCCCGTCCGGGTTCCCCTGGATGACCAGCTTCGGGGCCTCGTCGGTCCCGGCCTCGGCGTACCCCAGGATCTTGAACCGGAAGGTGTCGAACGGGTCGCCGGCGGTCGGGTTGACCGGGGTGTCGCCCTGGAGGAACTCGAACGTCATCTTGCCGCGGAGCTGGGCGAGCTGCGGGGCCCCGGTCTCGGCCTGGGACTGCTGGGACGGGAAGGTGGCGAGCGTCACCAGCGACAGCGGGGCGGTGTTCGTCGGGTCGACCAGCGGGTTCAGGTCGGCGTACAGCTTGAGGTCGAACGACACCTTGTCGGCCAGGGTGGCGACCGAGTTGATGAGGAACCGGCCGTCGGTCGTCAGGATGATGTCGACGTCGGCCCGGAACACCTTCTCGGCCGCCGCCGGGCCGCCGAGGTTCTGGCTGAACAAGGTCGCCCCGGCCTCGATCCGGATGACCTGGTCCAGGTCGTCCTTCGTCCCGGCCCCGCCGGTGACGGCCAGCTTGCCCCCCCGGGTGGTCAGGAAGTATTCGCGGGCGTCGTCCGTCAGCTTCCAGGCGCCGGCCTCGACCACCGCCACCGTCGCCGAGGTGGCCAGGACGATGTCGTTCTCGGCGAACGCGGCCACGAGTTCGGCCGAGACCGGCCCGGCCGCCGGGGTCGGGATGCCGTCCAGCACCAGCAGGGCCGTGCCGACGTCGAGCTTGGCCCCGCCGCCCTTGCTCTCGGCGATGTACTTCGCCCCGCCGACCTCGATCAGCCAGACGGAGCCGGGCACCAGGGCGGTGACGGTCGCGTCCTCGATCGGGTAGCCGGCCTCGTCGAACGCGGCCGCCAGCCCGGCGCTCACCGTCCCGTTGCCGAGGGCGTCGGCCGCGTCATCGGCCGCGTCCTCCAGGAGGAAGATGCGGCTGCCGCCGGACGCCTGGTTGATGACCGCCTGCTTGAGCTGCTCCTGCCACTGCTCGGAGGTCAGGCTGTTGGTCGGGGTGAAGATCGGGTCGAGCAGCTCGACCGGGTCGTCGATCTCGGGCAGGGGGGTGGCGTTGAACGTCACCCCGCCGCGGAAGTCCCGCAGCGACAGCCCGGTGGTCGGGTCGAGCAGGACCGGGACGTCGGCGTTGAAGTACGCCTGGAGCAGCCCCCGCTCGCTGAACCCGATCCGCACCCCGAGCCCGCCGACGGTGGCGAAGCTGAGCGACCCCTCCAGCCCGGCGTACACGACCGACTCGGCGAACTCGTCCTCGTCGGTCACGTTCCCGAAGGCGTCGAGCTTGATGACCCCGCCGACCAGGGTGCCGCTGACCTCGGCCCCGAACAGCTTGCCGGACGCCCCGACCGAGAACCCGTCGATGCCGACGAACGGGTTCTCCCCGCGGCCGAGCTTGACCGGGTCGAGGACCAGGGCGTCGACCGACCCCTGGAGGGTGATCGGGCCGTACGTCCCGTCGACCGCCGCCGACAGGGTGACGCGGACCTTCTCCGGGTCCTCGGCGAACTCGGGGAAGTCGACCGCGACCGTCCGGAGCTTGACCGGCAGGAACGACGGCCACTTGAACGCCTTGGCCGTCTCCTCGCCCTCGGCCTCCGACTTGCCGGTGAAGTCGACCTCGAACCCGAGCGACTCGGGGCCGACGAACGCGCCGGCGGCGGTGGCGCTGAACGCCCCGGCCGTCCCGGTCACCGTCACCCCGGCGACGGACAGGGTGCCGGTCGCCCCGCTGGCCTCGAAGATCGTCTCGTCGCCCTTCGCCAGCGGGAACAGGCCGACATCCTCGGCCTCCAGCGTGACCAGCCCGTCGGCCAGGTCGACGGTCAGCGTCTCGACGGTGAACGACACCGCCTCGACCTGCCCGGCGTCGTCGAACTCGACCGCGGCGGCGACCCCCGTGCCGGTCGCGGCCAGCTTGCCGACCGTGGCCGACAGCTCCTCGGCCCCGACCTCGAACCCGCCCAGGCTGACCCCGCCGGCCTTCGTGAACGAGAAGTCGGACAGCGCGACGTACGGGTTGGTGACGGTCAGCGGGCCGACGGTTTTCGACCCGTTGTAGGTCAGGGTGCCGCGGCCGAAGGCGAACCCGTCGGTCCGGACGACCAGGGCCTTCGTCGTGTCGGACGGGTCGAACGCCCCGGTCAGCCCGAGCGGCGGGACGTTCACCGTCACCTGGTCGGCGGTGACCAGCTCCTGCTCGCCCTCGGCCCCCGGGTCGTAGGCGATGGTCAGCCCGGCGGCGGTGGCGTCGAGCAGGTTCGGGACGGCCAGGGTGAACGTCTGGGCGGTGATGGCGAACTTGCCGGAGGCGGTGAACCCGGAGACGGCGCCGCCGGTGATGGCCCCGGACAGGGCGAACGTCCCGGCCAGTCCCTCGGCCTCCATCGTGATCGGGTCGCCCGGCTCGGCCCCGTTGGCGGAGCCTTTCTGGAAGGAGAGAGTGGCCGACTCGGACCCGAGCCCGGCCATCACCTCGACCGCGTCGTCCGTCACCGTCAGGGCGGAGACCACGAACCCGGTGTCCGTCAGGGCCAGCGGCCCGAGGGCGGTGCTCGCCTTGACCAGCTTGTCTTCCGGGAACTCCTCCGACCCCGGCTGGAACGGCCCGCCGAGCGGGCTGAGGGCGAACCCGCCGACGGTGAACGAGTCGTCGACCAGGGCGAACCCGTCGTCGGACAGGGTGAAGGCGGCGGCCGCCGACCCGAGCAGGATCACCCGCTTGCCGGCGGCGTACAGCTCCAACCCGACGTGCTCGCCGGCGATGTCGAGCCCGTCCGCCCCGTCGGTGACGGTGAACCCGCCGGCCACCCGGACGACCGAGTCGCCGTTGGCCTTCTGGACCCGGAACTCGGCCGGCCCGGCGAGCCGGTCGACGCCCTTCCCGTAGCTCAGGGCGACGTTGCCGAGGGGCGTGGGGACCGTCTTGTTGACCGCCCCGCCGGTGGTGTTGACCTCGAACGACAGCCCGCCGGCCGAGTCGAGCCTGAGCCCGGCCAGCCCGGCCACCGACGGGCCGACCCCGTCGGTGGCGTCCTCGGCGGTGATCTTCCCGGCCACCCCGCCCGAGAGGAGGGCGAAGGCCCCGTCGGCGTCGGCCAGTTCGATCCCCACGGCCCCGCCGAAGCTCACCGCGGCGTTGGCCGCCGACACGGCCACGCCGGAGGTGCCGCCGGCGAACTCGCTCAGCCCGAACGACCCGGTGACGGCCCGGCCGGCGAAGCTGAGGGTGCCGGCCACGGCGGTCGTCCCGGCCTGCCCGTCGGCGGCCGAGAAGAACGACTTGACCCGGTTGATGTCGAGGGCCGAGTTCCCGGTGAGCTCGACCGTCTGGCCGTTGAGGCTAAGTTGAACGCCGTCGGACAGGAGGGTCGGCTGGGGGAGGCCGCCGGCCGGGAGGTCCCGGGCTTCGAGCCGTTCGACCTGGAACCGGGGGGCGGTCCGACGGGCCTTCGGGCGGCGGGCGGCGGGCATGGGGAAGTCCCGATGGGTGCGTGGCGCTCCGCCCGCGGGGAAGGCCCACGGCGAACGGCGCGAGTCGGTCGGCGGATGGACGCCGGCGATAGTACGGGATCGGGCCGCCGGACTTAACACCAGTCCGGCGAGTTTTTCCAGTTTTTCGGAAGCCTCCGGGACAACCCCGGTCGGACCTTACGACCGTCGCCGAAGTAGTTGGTATGCATGCTAATTACGAACATCTATCACAATTGATATTTGAAATCGCTCGTTGGTCATAACTACCCGGCATGCCGTCATTCACCCGGATGTGATACCCGGGCCTAAACTTTCTCGGGGTGTTGGCCGGTCGGTTCGGGCGGACCCTCGGTCCGCCGTTTGCGGCCTCCGCCGCACCCCCGCCCGGTAGGTGCCCTGTGCCCGACCCCGTACCGCCGCCCGACCCGAACGACCCGGCCATCTACCCCCGGCTCACCCCGGACCAGCTCGGGCGGGTCGAGGGGTTCGCCGTCTGCCGCGAGTACGCCGCCGGCGAGGTGTTGTTCGAGCAGGGCGAGCGGGACGCCCCGCTCGGGGTGATCGGGTCCGGGACGGTCGAGGTGATCGACCGGCGGCCCGGCGGGGATGTCCCGTTCGCCCGGGTCGGGGCCGGGAACATCGTCGGCGACATCGCCGTGTTCACCGGCCAGCCGACGGTGGCCGCGTGCGTCGCCGTCGAGCCGGCCCGGGTCCTGCTCGTCTCGCACGACCGGCTGAAGGAGCTGGTGGCCCAACACTCCGACATCGGCGACTTGCTGCTGACCACCTTCCTGGCCCGCCGGGCGTGGCTGGAGGGGCACGGGTACGGGCAGGCCGGGTTGGTCGGGTCGGCCACCTCGAAGGAGGCGTACCGGCTGCGGGAGTTCCTGGCCCGCAACCAGGTCCCGTTCCGGTGGTACGACGTGGACGCCGACGCCGCCAGCCGGGCGCTGCTCGACCGGCTCGGCGTCCGCCCAGACGAGTGCCCGGTGCTGGTGTGCGGGACCGGGGGGGTGGCCCGCCGGCCGACGGTCGAGGAGGTGGCCGACCACCTCGGGCTGCGGCCCGACCCGGGGGACCGGGTGTACGACCTCGTCGTGGCCGGGGCCGGGCCGGCCGGGCTGGCGGCCGCCGTGTACGCCAGCAGCGAGGGGCTCTCGACGCTCGTGCTGGAGGCGGACTCCCCGGGCGGGCAGGCCGGGACGAGTTCCAAGATCGAGAACTACCTGGGCTTCCTGACCGGGATCAGCGGGGCCGAGTTGACCAGGCAGGCGACGCTCCAGGCCCGGAAGTTCGGGGCGGTCCTCACCAACCCGCGGGCGGCCCGCGGGCTCTCGGCCGACGGGGACGAGCGGGTCGTCGAACTCGACGACGGCCGGCGGGTCCGGGCGAAGGTCGTCTTGGTGGCCACCGGGGCCGAGTACAAGCGATTGGAGTGCCCGAGCTGCGGCGACTTCGACGGCCGGGGGGTGTACTACGCCGCCTCCCAGGTCGAGGCGTCCGGGTGCGAGGACGGCGAGGTGGTGGTCGCCGGCGGGGGGAACTCGGCCGGGCAGGCGGTGGTGTTCCTGGCCGGGCGGGCGAAGCGGGTGTACTTCGCCATCCGCCCGGCCTCGCTCGACCAGGCCAAGATGTCCCGCTACCTGATCGACCGGGTCGAGCGGCTGGGGAACGTCGAGGTGCTGGCCGAGGCCGAGGTGGTGGAGCTGCACGGGGACGACCGGCTGCGGGCGGTCGAGGTGTGCGTCGGGCGGGACCGGCGGCGGATCGAGGCGTCCCGCCTGTTCGTGATGATCGGCTCGACCCCGCGGACGGCCTGGCTCGGCGACGCCCTGTTGCGGGACGAGCACGGGTTCGTACTGACCGGGGACGAGCTGCGGAAGGACGGGCGGTTCCGGGCGGTGTGGCCGCTCGACCGCGACCCGTACCTGTTGGAGGGGAGCGTGCCCGGGGTGTTCGCGGCCGGGGACTGCCGGCACGACTCGGTCAAGCGGGTGGCGGCGGCGGTGGGGGAGGGGTCGATGTGCGTCACCTTCACCCACCGCCGGCTGGCCGAGGTCGCCCCGAAGGAGCCGGCGGCGTAACACACCACGGGCGAACCCCGAGCGTGAGCGAGGGGGTCACGCACCCCCTCGCTCACGCTCGGGGTTCGCCCGGAACCACGGAGGAACCGTCATGACCGACCGTCGCGAGCTGTTCGAGGCGCTGGCGGGGCTTGCCGGGGCGGCCGTGGTCCGGGCCGACGACCCGCCCGCGAAGGGCGAGGCCGGGGTCCGGCCGACGGCCGGGGCCGACGCCGTCACCATCGCCGGGCTGACGTTCGTGTTCCACACCGACGCGAAGCAGACCGGCGGGAAGCTGAGCGTGGTCGAGGTCCTCGTCGCCCCCGGGGCCGGGGCCCCGCCGCACACCCACCCGAAGTACGACGAGTCGTTCGCCGTCCTGGCCGGGACCTACGACGTCACGACCGACGGGAAGAAGGCGACGGCCGGGCCGGGCGACTTCGTCCACATCCCCGGCGGGGTGCTGCACGCCTTCACCAACACGTCGAAGGAGGTCGGCCGCATCCTGTCGGTCTCCACCCCGGCCGGGCTGGAGGAGTTCTTCCGGGCGGTCGGGTATAAGAGGCTCTGACAAAACCCCCGAATCGGCCTGTTTTCCAGCGGATTCGGGGGTTTTGTCAGAGCCTCTAAGGTCGACCGGCCCGAGGACCGGACGAAGCCGAAGCCGCTGACCGAGGCCGACGCCAAGCGGCTGATGGAGGTCGGCAAGGAGTACGGAATCGACATCCGCAAGCCGTAACCGGCCGGGTATACTGACTGCCGGCCCCACGGCGGAGGCGGACCCATGCCCCGGACGGCGTTCCCCCTGTTGCTCTTGGCCGTCGGCATGGCCGCCGCGGCCCCGCCCCTGCCCGGGCCCGACAGCCCGGTCTGGATCGCACCCCAGTACGGCATCCCGGACGAGGCGGCCGGCAGTTGCGCCCTGCAACTCCGCGGCGGGCAACTCGTCGTCCACACCCCCGGGCGGCCGGAGCCGGGCGGGTTCCGCCTGACCCGGGAGGTGGAGGGCGACTTCGAGGTCCGGGTGCGGGTCGCCGCCCTGGACGCCCCGCCCCGCCGGCCCGGACCGTCCGGCGGCGAGCTGGTGACCGCGGCCGGGCTGATCGTCGGCGGGCAGGGCCGGTTCGTCAACCTCCGCCGCTACCGGCAGTACCACCGGCTCGAAGACGGGACCTACCAGGACGGGCTGGACGACCCCGTCTGGTTCGACCAGTTCAACCCCGCCGGGAGCGAAGGGCGGCGGCTGGCCGAGGCCCCGGACGGCCCGGTCCACCTCCGGGTGGTCCGCCGGGACGGGGCGGCGTCGGTCTCGTGGAGCGTGGACGGAAGGGCGTGGGCCGAGCCGCGGCCGGTCGACAAGGTCAAGCTGCCGGACCGGGTGACGATCGCCCTGTTCGTCGACCCCGGGACGGACCAGGTGTGCGAGGCCCGGTTCGACCGGTACACGCTGACCCTGCCGCCGGCTAAGTGACGGCGGGTGGACCCGAATGGAGGTGGGCCATGACCCGGACGGCGGTACTCGCGGTCGTACTCGGCGGGGTGGCGGCCGCGGCGCCGGTGCCGCCGGAGACCGAAGGGCAGCGGCTCCGGCGGCTCGGTGAGGTCAGCGACCCGCGAGGGGACGCCACGTTCGACTGGGCCGGGGACGAACTGCGGGTGTCCGTCCCGGCCCGCCGAGCACCGGTCGAGACGATCTTTCTCGGGTCCACCGGCGCCCGGGCGTGGCGGGAGGTCGGAGGGGACTTTACCGCCGTCGTCCGCGTGTCGTTCCCCGCCGAGCTGGTTCCGGGGCGCGACCCCGACCGCGACGGTTCGGTGGTCGCGGCGGCCGGGCTGGTCGCGGCCGACGAAGCGGGGGAGACGGCGACGGTGGTGCGGGGGCTGTGCTGGTGGAAGGGCCGGCTGCTTGAGGGGTTTAACTTCGACCGGATGACAACCTCGGGGGAGGGGGGCGGCCGCGGCCAGGCGGGCCTCCTGGCCGGGCCGACCTGGGCCGCGTACCTCCGGCTCGTGCGGGACGGGCGGCGGGTCCGAGCCGGCTTCAGCCGCGACGGGGTTGAGTGGACCGACCTCGGCGAGTATCAGGTCGGCTGGCCGGACCGGGTCAAGGTCGGGGTGATCGCCGGTAACGGGCCGAAGGCCCGGTTCGAGGTGACGTTCGACCGGTACGGCGTGACCCAGCCGAAGTAAGGAAGCGTTGAGGAACCAGTCCGCCCACCTGGGACCGCGGCCGCCCCGGCCCCACTTCAAGACAGCCCGGAGCGGCCGGGACGGCCGCGGTCCCAGGGTGGACCGCCGTC